>WGDP01000069.1 GCA_015493215.1 Bacteroidales bacterium
ACTTCAAATGCTTAAACAAAAAATCAATATTCAACAAAAAATAAAGGGCCGCGTATTCAGTGTTGTGGGGTCGCTTTTTAACGACTTCTACCATCACCACCTTCCGTTTACTTTAACCAATGCTCAAAAACGGGTTATTAAAGAGATAAGACTCGACATGAAATCGGGAAAACAGATGAACCGGCTGCTGCAGGGCGATGTGGGAAGCGGCAAAACGCTGGTAGCACTCATGTCGGTTTTAATAGCCCTCGACAATGGTTTTCAGGCAGCCATGATGGCGCCCACCGAAATATTGGCCACACAACATTTTCATTCCATCACCACCATGCTTCAGGATATGGATGTGGAAGTGGGCTTGTTAACCGGATCAACCAAAAAAGCACAACGTAAAATAATTCACCAACGGCTTAAAGAGGGAAAGATGCAGCTGCTAATAGGCACCCATGCGCTTATTGAAGATACGGTGGAGTTTCAAAACCTCGGGTTGGTTATTATCGATGAACAACATCGTTTTGGCGTGGCGCAGCGTGCCCGCCTATGGAAAAAAAACAGCCTCCCCCCCCATGTACTCGTTATGACAGCCACGCCCATTCCCCGAACCCTCGCCATGACTGTGTACGGCAACCTCGACGTATCTATTATCGACGAACTCCCTCCGGGCCGAAAACCCGTTAAAACCCTTCATTTTTTCGATAACAACAGGCTTAAGGTAATCGGTTTTATGCGCGACCAAATTAAAAAAGGCCGCCAGATTTATGTGGTCTATCCGCTTATTAACGAGTCGGAAACATTAGATTTAAAAAATTTGATGGATGGCTTTGAACAGATGCAGCGCGATTTTCCACTGCCCCAATATCAGGTTAGCGTGGTACATGGAAGACTAAAACCCGAAGATAAAGAGTACGAAATGAAACGCTTTGTGGAAGGGAAAACCGATATTATGGTTTCCACAACTGTAATTGAGGTGGGTGTTGATGTGCCCAACGCTTCGGTGATGATTATCGAAAATGCCGAACGGTTTGGCTTGTCGCAACTGCATCAGCTGCGAGGCAGAGTGGGACGCGGAACCGATCAGTCCTATTGTATCCTGATGTCAGGCCATAAACTATCAAACGAAGGAAGAAAACGGTTGGAGATAATGGTTAAAACCAACGATGGTTTTGAAATTGCCGAAGCCGACCTCAAACTTCGTGGCCCCGGCGACATGCAGGGAACCCGCCAGTCGGGAATGCTTGAGTTTAAAATTGTAAATCTTGCAAAGGACGGCCTTCTGGTTACCGAAACACGCACCATCGCTCAAAAAATCCTTGACAAGGATACCAACCTGGAACTTCCAGAAAACAAACGATTAAAAAGAAAACTATTAGACCTTACCAAACACAAAGCCAACTGGGGGCGTATTTCATAAAAATCAAAATAACCATTGTCCTATTTTGTTTAACAAAACCTTTAGCACATCAAAACAGGAATTAGCCAATTAACTTTCAATATCCCCAAAAAATGCTTTCTATTCTTTTGCAAGTAATAAATAATTAAATTTGCCCTCTATTTTACCGGTTGAATAATAAAAAAGCCCTAAACGAGTTATATCAAAAAAGCAGAAAAAAGCATTGATTGGCAAAAAAACATACACCTTATTATTTGTCCTATTCTTATTATTGGCAGGCATAACGCTTAACAGCTGCTCCACTAAAAAAAATACCTGGACACGGCGCGCCTATCACAATGTTACCTGCCACTATAATGTTTACTGGAACGGTTTGATGAGCCTTGAAGAGGGCGAAGTGCTGCAACACGAAAAAATAAAAGATAACTACAAAACCATTTTAAGAGTTTACAATTACGGCACCAAGGCCGATGCTAAAACACTGTTTCCTAAAATGGACAGAACCATCGAAAAGGCTTCCATCGCCATTCAAAAACACTCCATGTATTTTGGTGGAAAAGAGCAGGTAAAATGGGTGGCACAAAGCTATCTTATGATGGGAATTGCTCACTTTTATAAACAGGATTACATTCCTGCCCGGCGTGTGTTCGACTATGTTTACAACGAATATAAAGACAATCCCATCCGCTATGAGGGACTGCTTTGGCTGGCAAAAACCTACATTCAAATGGAACGCCCCGCCAAAGCCGAAGCAACTTTAAACCTCCTCACCTCAAAAATGGATGAAGATATTTTTCCCGATAAAGTGTATAACGAACTGCCTTTGGTTGAAGCCGATTTTTACCTGTCGCAAAAAAATTATGCTGCTGCATATCCCTTTCTCGAACGTGCCCTGGAGCTTAATAAAAATCGCTTTTTAACAAACAGAGTACTTTTTATTCTTGGTCAAATCAATCAGAAAGACGGCGATTTTCAACGGGCAACACGCTACTACAGCAAGCTGATTAAAAGAAATCCCGACTACGAGCTTGCCTTTAATGCCCGTCTTAACCTGGCACAATCGTACGACTCAAAAACCGGAAACAGCAAAGCCATTACCAAACTACTGATGAAAATGACCAAAGAGTCGAAAAACAAAGAGTTTTTAGACCAGATTTATTATGCCTTGGCCGATGTGGCCTTAAAAGATGACAATGACACACTGGCTGTTAACTACTTACGTAAATCAGTTGCCAGCAGCATCAACAACAATTATCAAAAAACGGTTTCTTCGTTAAAGGTTGCTGACCTATATTTTAAGGAGACGGAATATAAATTTGCCAAACTGTACTACGATACCGCCATGATGGCACTTCCGGCAGATTTTCCCAACTATTTTCAAATTAAAGAGAGAGCTGAAATTCTTACCGGTATTGTCGAACAACACCAAACCATCAAAGAACAGGACAGCCTGCAAACGCTGGCTAAGATGAGTCCCGATGAGCGTAATGCAATTATTGATGCTGCCATCGAACGTTATAAAGTTGCCGAAGAAGAGCGGATTAAACGAGAGGAAGAAGAAAAAGAGGCCAAAGAGGCTGAGCAGATTGCTTTAAAAAACGGTATGCAACCCGGAATGGGCATGGGAAGAGGCGGCGGTCCGGGTGGCCCTCCGTCGCTGGGAGCAGGAAACGGAAAATGGTATTTTTACAACCCTCAGGCACTCAGTAAAGGGTACAGCGAGTTTGTACGTAAATGGGGTAAACGGCAACTGACTGACAATTGGAGGTTAAGCGATAAACGCCAAATGATGCCTGTGGGAGACGATTTAAATGGCGAAACTACACACACAGACAGCACAGCATCTGATACCACCTCAAAAGCAGCATCAAAAGCCACCCCATACGACAGAGAGTTTTATTTGAACGGATTGCCAAAAACAGATGCCGACTTTAAAGCTTCCGATGATATGATTTTAGAAGCCTATCACAAATTGGGAACACTGTACAAAGAATCGCTGCATGATACCGCCGGCGCTATTTCAGTTTATAATGATTTGTTGAAACGCTTTCCCGGCAACAAGTACGAACTTGAATCGTGGTTTGCACTGTATCAGTTATATTCGGGAAAAGGAGAGGCTTCGGAAACCGCCAAATATAAAAATCTGATTTTAACAAAATACCCCGACAGCGATTTTGCCAAAGTAATTATTGACCCCGACTATTTTGTTAAGCTGGCACAAAAAAAAGGTCAGATTGTAAAACTGTACGACCGCACCTATAAAGCCTTCGAACGCGAACAGTATTTCAGAGTGCTTTCGTTTGCCAACAAAGCCATCGAAGAATACCCCGACAACAAGTCGCTGATGCCGCGATTCCTCTACCTGCGAGCCATTGCCCTCGGTAAAGCAACCACCGCTGACTCCATGTACACCGAAATGAAAGCCCTTGTGGCAGCCTATCCGCAAAGCGAAGTAACACCACAGGCAAAACAAATATTAAAAACCCTGAGAGCCGAATATGGTTTTGACGGAGGCGTTAAAGGAGAAAAAGGAAAAAAAGCTAAAAAAAATGTAAAATATAAAGTACTTAAAAAAATTCCATTCTTTGTAATATTGGCTGTTGACGGCAATAAAGTTAAAATTAATCCGCTGAAGGTCAGAATTTCCGATTTTGATAAAAAGTATTTCCGGTTAAGAAAACTAAGAATAAAAAGCCTGCAACTCGATAACCAACGGGTGCTGATTACCATTGGTAATTTCAGCAATAAAAACGATGCTGCCAACTACTACCGTGCCATTAAAAACGATGAATATGTTTTGTCGGGTTTAAGCAAAGACGACTATCAGATTTTCCCCATTTCCACCAAAAACTACCCCATCATGTACCGCGACAAAGATGTAAAAGGGTATCTCGAATTTATGAAAGAGAATTATAACTTTGAGTAATGTTACAAGTCAAACTATCTAAGCTCGTTCGGATTTGCAATCCGAATGACATAGCACATTAATAATAAGTCTATTATACTTCTTTTGGATTACCCACCTGACACAGTCGGGCAGGCCCGCCCGCACCAAACAGCACGTTCGGACGGGCAAATCCAAAAGAGCTTAAGTGGTTGCTGCGCTGTTACAAGTCAAACCCTCGGTATCGTTATCCGTTAAAAACCGAAGGTTTGACTTTCCCTGCCTCCAATCTCGTTTGGACGGACAAAGAGTATAGTGGGGATACAATATAGCTATTTCCTTTTTTTCGTCCCCAAATCTCTAAAAATACCCTATCTTTGTATAGATAAACATTGAGCAGGCTCAACAATTCCGCTTACATCAGTATTATGGCCGACCAAAAAGAAAATCCGTTAAAATTTTACGCCAAGTATTCATCGTTGGCTATCCAGATGGGCGTAATTATTGTTGCCGGAGCCTTTGGAGGAAAAGAGCTGGACAAATTAATCGCTTGGAAATTCCCGGTATTTACCCTGATTCTTACCATATTGGGCGTAATAATTTCGGTATTATACGGCATGCGCGAATTGTTCAGGTATAACAAGGGTAATGGGGAGCAACAAAAAAGAAAAAAGAAACAAGAAAAAAGAAACAAGAAACAAGAAACAAGAAACAAGATAAATAATGGAAACAACCTTTAAAAAACTTGCAGTACGGTTTACTTTTTTTGTATTACTTATAACTGCATTGTCCTTTGCTGCTGAGCAGTGGATGCCCGCCTTAAAACCAACCATACACTGGCCTGTAATACTGCTTATTATGTATATTCTTACACTGGGAGTTTTATACCTTTTGGTAAATTCATTAAAAGCCCGAATGGTAAAATTTGTAAACACCTATCTGCTGGTGAGTTTTGGAAAAATGATACTGTTTGCAGTGTTACTATTTGTTTACGCATGGCTTAATCCCGACGATGCCGTTTCGTTTATTTTAACATTTTTGGTCTATTATCTCGCACTTTTGATTTATGAAGTAGCCGTTTTACTTGGCATGAACAAGCCTAAAAAGTAGTGCCGCAAACGATTGTAAAAAAATTTCGCATTATACCTGCCACTTTCATTTATTTTTATACTTTTAACGTTTCTTAACGATAAGCATTTTTATGGTATATCAAGGGTCGTTTCAGGATGTTTTTTTAGTACTTGCCGGGCTTGCCTGGATAGGCTATTCGGCCTATCGTTCCGGTAAGAAAAAACAGAAATCATCAGCCCCTGTTTCCCCCGGTAAAACAAGCAAAAAAAACAGCCTTTTTGAGGAGCTGCTTGCACAATACACACAAGGTGCCGATATAGAGCCGGAAGAAAACTTTAATGTTAAAAACGATTTTAACATTGCAACCGAAAAGAAAAAGAATGAGTCTTCTCTTGAAACGGTAAGGCGTTTTACCGATTCCGACATTTATGAAGAGGAGGAAAGTGAAGAGTCGTTGGAAGCAAGCTCGGCATTAAATGAAGCTGAAATTGTTGTCAAGGCTGATAAACGGAAAAAAGAAATAAGTAACAGAAATTTTAATTTGAAAAAAGCATTTATTTATTCTGAAATATTAAATCAGAAATATATATAATTTTTATTGGTTAAAAATTTGGTGATTTAGTAGTTGATTTATTAATTAATTATAAATTTACCGACCCTTTTAATAATACAGTTAGTCTATCATTATGGATATAAAATAGCGGATATGATTAGAAAATTACTCCTTACATTTGGTTTGATTCTTTCCGGTGGCATTATGTTGTTTGCACAACAAGGTGCCCTAAAAGGAAAAGTTATTGATAAAACAACCAAAGAACCCGTTCCTTTTGCAAATATTGTGTTGGAAAACAACGGAACTATGATTGGAGGTGCCACCTCTGATTTCGATGGTAACTATCAGATTAAACCCATCCCTCCGGGAAAATACAGTTTAAAAGCCACCTACATCGGCTACAAAACAGTTATTGTAAACGGCATGGCCATTTCGGCCGATAAAACCCGGTTTTACGACATCGTAATGACACCAACTTCGGAAACCCTTGATGAAGTTGAAATTGTGGACTATACGGTTCCACTGATTTCAAAGGATGAAACTTCCAGCGGTGCTTCGGTTACTTCCGAAGAGATTTCAAAAATGCCTAACCGTAGTGCCAACGCAGTTGCCACCACAGTGGGAGGTGTGTTTTCAAAAGATGGTGAACGCGGTAGTGTCCGGGGTGCCCGTTCAAACGCAACAGCCATGTACATTGATGGTATCAGGGTAATTGGTAACTCTACCGTTCCGCAATCGGCCATCGAACAAGTTGACGTAATCCTCGGTGGTACACCGGCTCAGTATGGCGATGCCACATCGGGAGTTATTAATGTTACCACCAAGGGTGCTTCGCGTAAATTTGGTGCAGGACTCGAAATGGAAACCTCTCAATTTCTCGATGCTTTCGGTTACAACCGTCTGGGATTCAATGTTATGGGGCCGTTAATCAAAGGAAAAGATAAAAATGGTACCGCACTGCTCGGTTTTTTCATTGCCGGCGATGGATACTACCGTAAAGACGGGGCGCTATCAGCCGTTGGACACTATTATGCCAAAGATGATGTGCTGGCCAACCTCGAACAAAATCCATTAAGGCCTGCAGGTTCCGGTACCGGTACCTTTATTAATGGAAACTTTTTGCGTAATGATGACCTTCAAAAATTAAATTATTCAAAAAACACCACCAATTGGAATATTAACCTGCTTGGCAACATCAGCGTGCGTACAACGGACAATATTACCCTGACCTTTGGGGGAGCCTATAACCGTTCGCACCGAAACGCATTCAGATCTTCTTCTACTGATCCCGATCCTTCATTATTAAACTATAAAAAAAATGGCGTTTTCAACGACGAAACCATTCGTGGTTACGTCAGGTTCACCCAACGTTTTCCCTCGGCAAGCGATAGCAAATCATTGTTAAAAAATGTTTTATACACCATTCAGGCCGACTACACCAAAGTTCGCGGCGAACATGGCGACCCCAACCATTGGGATGACATTTTTAAATATGGCTATCTCGGAAAATTCAGCACTTTTAAAGATCCTACCTATGAACTGGGTAGCGATACGGTTAACGGTATTACCTACGATAACGTTTGGCTGTTAAACCAATGGGATAACGATACCTTAACCACATGGACACCCGAAGATTATAATCCGCTTGTTGCACAATACACCACCAGTTATTACAATACATTTGCCGGATATCCCGAAGGCCATTACGACAACACCGATAACATTTTACTTGGCGGAGGTTTGCTTAACGGAAGACAGCCCGGTTCGGTTTATGGATTGTATCAGTCGCCGGGTACCAATCAGGTTGGTTACGGCAAATACGATAACGACCAGTATAACCTGCGTCTTGATGCCTCGATGGATCTTGGAAATCACGATATTAAACTGGGATTTCAATATGAACAACGTTCCAATTCCGGAATCAGTTGGGCAACCACCGGGATGTGGAACCTGATGCGTCAGCTTACAAACTTTCATATTAAAGAACTGGATAAGGACAACCCTTATTTGATACAACACGACGGAGTGGTTGACACCATTATCTATTATAGAAAATACGATGCCCTTACACAGCGTACTTTCGACAAAAACCTGCGCGAAAAACTCGGGCTTCCCGTTGACGGACTTGACTTTATCACCATCGACTCCTATGATTATAACAATCAGTCGATTGAGTATTTCGACAAAAACGGTGAAAAGCACACTGTTCAACTGGATAAAGACCTCTTTAACATCGATATGTTTGCTCCCGATGAACTTTGGAATGATGGTAACTCATACATTAGTTATTATGGTTTCGACTATAAAGGAAACAAGCTGAAAAATCAACCCTCTTACGACGACTTTTTTGGTAAGCAGGACGCTAACGGCATGTACACACGCGATATTGGCTCTTTCAAACCAATTTATATGGCCGGCTATATTCAGGATAAATTTTCGGTAAGAGACCTTATCTTTAATATAGGTGTCCGTGTTGACCGGTTCGATGCCAACCAAAAAGTACTAAAAGACCCCTATTTGCTGTTCCCTGCAAAAACAGCAAGCGAAGTTAGCAACCTCGGAGGTAATCAAATTTCGCATCCCGGAAACATAGGAAGCGATTATGTTGTTTATGCCGATAAAGTTGAAAACCCGACCAGAGTAACAGGATACCGTAACGGAAACATTTGGTACAATGCTCAGGGCGTTGAAATTCAAGACCCATCAATTTTAGATGTGGGTAGCGGTATTTCACCCGTGCTTCAGAACCAAAATCAGGACAGGGTTGACATCAACTCGTTTAAAGATTACGACCCTCAGGTCAGCATTATGCCTCGTATCTCATTTTCGTTCCCTATTTCGGATGAAGCCCTGTTTTTTGCCCACTATGACGTGTTAACACAACGGCCTTCAAGTAATACTTTTACCACGCCAGCCACCTATTACTATTTTAACACCATCAGCGGAGCCATTAACAACCCGTCGCTTACTCCCGAAAAAACCATTGATTACGAGCTGGGGTTCACCCAAAAGTTAAACAACACATCAGCCATTACCTTTTCAACCTTTTATCGTGAGATGCGTAATATGATTCAGCTGTATCGTTTTAACGGAGCCTATCCTAAAGATTACACCTCTTATAATAACCTCGACTTTGGAACAGTAAAAGGATTAACCGTTGATTACGATTTACGCCGTACCGGAAACATCCAGTTGAGAGCTTCATATACACTTCAGTTTGCTGATGCTACCGGTTCGTCCACAACAACAGCGGCTTCGCTGATTGCTGCCGGATTACCAAACCTGCGTTCCACATTCCCAATGCCTTGGGACAGACGCCATCAGTTTAACATTGTATTCGATTTCCGCTATGCCGATGGTAAAAAATACAACGGCCCCCGTATTAACCGCGATAAATCAGGAAAAGCTCCCATTGATATTCTTAGCAATTTTGGTGTAAACATGACCCTGAGCGGTGGTTCGGGCGTACCTTACACCGCTTCGCGAAATGTTACCTCACCCATTTCGGGCGGCGTAAACCTGCTTCGTGGTACCTATGGCGGTTCACGTTTGCCATGGCAGTTCAGAATTGATATGCGTGTTGATAAAGACTTTTACTTTAAAGCACACAAAAAGAAAGATGGCTCTACCCATCAGTCGTATATGAATGTTTACTTCCTCGTACTTAATGTGCTCAATACACATAATGTGATGAATGTTTATCCCTATACAGGCAATGCCGACGACGATGGATATCTTGCAGCACCGGAATGGCAACGTGAAATTAACAACCAGTTAGACCCCGAGTCGTACCGTGAATTATACAGTATATATGTAAATCGCCCCGGAAACTATAGTACTCCAAGGCAGATTAGATTTGGCGTTTCATTCAACTTTTAATGTCACACCTTAATAATTGTTATAGTAACTAAAGAATAAACAGAATATATTATGAAGAATATTACTCATATTTTATTGATTGTTTTCATTTCATCACTTTTGGCTTCCACAACCTATGGAAGAGAGGTGCAATACGACAGTCTTAAAGTAAAGCGCGTTTTAAAAAATACCACGGCAGGATGTGCGCCTGCTGCCGGTTTCGAATGGCTTGACATTAACAATGTGAAAGCACGTATCAACACCGGTGGTGATATGTGGTGGGACTTACCCGGTGGTACCGGATCAAAGTATTACATCCCCAAAAACGGTACTGCTACATCCATGTTTTCGGGTGCTCTGTGGATTGGTGGCCTCGACATCAACAATCAGCTTAAATTGGCAGCCTTGCGTTATCGTCAGGTAGGTGTCGATTATTGGACCGGCCCCTTAACCATCGACGGAACGGCAGCCATTGATGCGGCCACCTGTTCGCAATACGATAAACACTTTAAAATTTATCGTGCCGATGTTGATGAGTTTTTGTCGCACACCGACCCTGAAACAGGTGTTTTTGTTCCGGACGAAAAATATCACATCCCCGAATCTATCTTAAACTGGCCTGCTCATGGCGACCCATCCAAAGGACAAAGCTATTATTTGGCACCCTTTTACGATAATGATGGCGATGGCGAATACGATCCTTTTAAAGGTGACTACCCCTATTACGATATTGATAACTCATTATGCCACACCAAAACACCTACCAAAGATGAAGAGCTAGAAGGCGTTATTCATGGCAGTGTACTTTCCGATCAGGTTATTAAAGGCGACCAAACGTTGTGGTGGGTTTTTAACGATAAAGGGAATGCACATACCGAAACACAGGGTGCTGCCATCGGAATGGAAATCAGAGCACAGGCCTTTGCTTTTGCCACCAACGATGTGATTAATAACATGACCTTTTATAGTTACGAAATTATTAACCGCTCTACTTTTGAATTAACCAATACCTATTTTTCACCCTGGGTGGACACCGACCTTGGTTATGCTTTCGACGACTTTGTGGGTTGTGATGTAAGCAGAGGGTTGGGTTATTGCTACAACGGAAAGGATGTTGACGGTAACGGTGAAGTGGAATCGTATGGCAACCAACCACCCGCAGTTGGTGTTGACTTTTTCCAGGGACCTTACATGGATCCCGATGGAATTGACAACCCTAAGTATGATTCAGTAGTTGATCCGAATACCGGGAATATGACTACCGTTCAACGTTGCGACGAAAGTATTAACGGTGTAAACTTTGGAAATGGCATTGTTGATGACGAACGTTTCGGTATGCGACGCTTTGTGTACCATAACAACGGTGGAAACCCTGCACAGAGTGACCCCGAAATCGCTCCTGAGTATTATAATATGCTGCGTGGTATATGGAAAGATGGTACTAAAATGTATTATGGTGGTACCGCATACATTACAGGACAGGGAACTGTTGGACCTGAGTGTGATTTCATGTTTCCCGGCGACTCTGACCCTTGTAACTGGGGTACAGGAGGACAACCGCCTAACGGTGGATTTGGACAAAACGGTTTTTATTGGACTGAACAAACCGGTAACAACGGAAGTCCTAACCCTCCCGGTGACCGTCGTTTTATGCAGTCGGCAGGGCCATTTACCCTGAAACCGGGTGCCGTTAACTATATTACCGTTGGTATTCCATGGGCACGTGCCACGTCAGGTGGTGCCTGGGCATCAGTAGAACTGTTGCGCGTAGTTGATGATAAATGTCAGGCACTCTTCGATAACTGCTTTAAAGTGATTGACGGGCCAACTGCTCCTGATTTATCGGTATCTGAATTAGACAGAAAATTTGTTTTCTATATTTCTAACTCAAGGTCATCCAATAATTATCAGGAAAAATATGCTGAGTATGATCAAAATATTATTCAGCCTTATCCCTTGGATCCTACCAAACGTAGCGACTCATTATACAGGTTTGAAGGTTATCAAATATTTCAGCTTAAAAACGATCAGGTTACCATTGAAAGTATTCACGACCCTGATTTAATGAGACTGGTTGCCCAGTTTGACCTTAAAAACGGCGTTACCAAGCTCGTAAATTACAATTACGACGAATCTATTGGTGGCAATGTTCCGGTGGTTGAAGTTAAAGGAGGTGACAATGGTATTTCACACTCGTTTGAAATAACACAGGATGCCTTTGCATCAGGCGATGTGCGATTGGTAAACAACAAAGTTTATTACTATACAGCCATTGCTTATGCTTACAATAACTACATGGATTACAACGAAGACCCGAACGTTAACAAAGGTTTATACGGACAAAAGAAACCCTATCTGTCAGGACGTAAGAACATTAAACTCTATTCGGCCATGCCTCACCGTACCGTTAACGGTACTGTTATTAAAGGTGATTACGGTACACGACCCGAAATTACCAGAATTGCAGGATATGGAAATGGTGGCATGACATTGGAATTGTCCGACGAAACCGTTGAACAGATATTAAGCAAACCACCTGCCAGCGAAACCAACATTTTTGGTGGCCCTGACTACCCGATGGTTTACAATCCAACCTACAAAACCAATGCAGGCCCTGTTAATGTTAAAGTTATCAATCCGCTTGGCGTTAAAGACGGCGACTTTGAATTATGGCTCGATTCGCTGGAACGCGTTAAAATTTATGGTGTAAGCGATGTGGTAGGCCTGGTTGGCGACACCACCTCAAAAATGGTTGCCAAATGGCATATTAAAGACAAAGCTACCGGTACCATTTACACTGCCGACACTACCATTATTATGAATAACGAGCAGCTCTTTAACGATTTGGGCCTTTCAGTTCAAATGACACAACCCTATCAACCCGGTCCTATTACTGTTGGTAAAGTATCGGTTGATAATAACATGAAACCTGTTAAAGTGGTGTTGTCTGATAACAACGGACTAATTAGCTCATCGGTAGTTTACGAGGATAGCTCACGTATGTGGTTGAGCGGCGTGGAAGATGAAGACGTTCCCGGGTATGCTTTAAACTGGATTCGTTCAGGTACCTACCAAAGTCAGGAAGTAGTTAATGACGATGACTGGGGCATGCAAACGAAACCACCAAACCCATGGGATCCTACTGAGGCCTACGAAAAAATTGCCAATGGTACCTGGGCTCCATATTCGCTCACTACTTATGGAAACAATTCGTTAATTGGTGGTGGTGTTGTTCAATCAAGAATTGGTCCGGCTTTTAATAGTTCTTCAAAAATATTTTCCGGCATGGATGATTTAGCCAGTGTTGACATTGTATTTACACCTGACAAATCAAAATGGTCGCGCTGCCCTGTAATTGAAATGAGTTTTGATTCGCTTCTCGCTGAAGGCCATGAAGTTCAATTTGGATTACGTGCTTCACCATCGGTTGATAAAGATGGTAATTTTGCAACACCTGGTTCAGGCCCCAGTGACAACCCCGACGATCCCAACTACATCAGCGATCATGGAATGGGTTGGTTCCCCGGATATGTTATTAACGTTGAAACCGGCGAAAGGTTAAATGTAATGTTTAGTGAAGATTCCTATCTTGGTGCCTTTAACGGACGTGACATGTTGTTCAATCCAACTGCAAAAGATCCTGATATTACCAGACAGTTTGATGATAACAACATCTTTAGCGGAGAAGGCTTTAACCGCATACCTGTTTTAGGAGGAAAGCATTATGTATATATTATGAAACATAACCGTTCTGTATTTGACCAGTTGGGTGTTTACGCTGAGTTTAATTCTCCCGCATATGATGCCGGTAAATACGCTCACACTGTTCTTGACACATTAATAACAAATCCTTTTTACAATTTCTTGACTCCTAACTTCTACTCACAAATAATGTACGTAGGCATGCCCATGGCTACCAAAGGTCAGGAGTGGTTAAGCAACGAGGCTACCGTTAAAATTCGGATTGCTACTCCTTATCGCAGAGGATATACTTCTGCTGCGCTGGATACTGTTTATCCCGGTATGGATGTAAACAATCAATATCCCATTTACGAGTTTACCACCAAAGGGGTTAGTACCGAGTACAGCAACCCTGAAAAACTTGTAACCGATTTGGATGAAATCCGTGTTGTACCAAACCCGTATTATTCATACTCATCGTACGAACACAATGCCTTAGATACAAGGGTTAAAATAACAAACCTGCCGAAAACGTGTACCATTACCATCTACAATGTTTCCGGCGTTAAGATACGACAGCTTACCAAAGATGATCCGGTAACAGCACTTGAATGGGATTTGAAAAACTTTGCAGGTGTGCCAATTTCAGGTGGTATCTATTATATCCATGTTGAAGCCCCCGAAGGTGAACATGTGGTTAAATGGTTCTGCTCACAGCGTGTACCTGACCTGAATACTTTCTAAAAAAATGAATATCAATTGGAATAAGAATAAACCGTTTGGATTATGAAAACTCTTTATAAATATTTAGCACTAATATTAATCGGGGTGGTATTTACACCTCAGTTTCTTCAGGCAGGAAACAAAGACCGTTCCGGCCAGGCAGGTGCCTCCGAGTTACTGATAAACCCCTGGGCACGCAGCTCCGGCTGGGGTTCAGCCAATATGGCAAGAGTTCACGGATTGGAGGCCATGTGGGGAAATGTGGGCGGATTAGCCTTTACCCATAAAACACAGGTTAATTTTGCACATACACAGTGGCTTAAAGGTACCGGAACCAATATCTTTGCTTTCGGTTTGGCTCAGCGTGTCAGCGAATCAGGTGTTTTCGGGTTGCAGGTAATGTCGATGAATTTTGGCGATATCGAAGTTACAACCACCGATAACCCGGATGGCGGACTGGGAACATACAGCCCCAGCCTTATTAACTTTGCACTGTCGTATTCAAAATCGTTTTCAAACAGCATTAGTGCAGGTGCCGTGTTTAAAATTATTTCGGAAAGTATTTCCGACGTAACGGCTGTGGGTGTTGCCATTGATATTGGTATTCAATATGTAAGTGGTGCAAACGACCAATTTGCCTTTGGTGTTGCTTTGAAAAATATTGGGCCTACCATGAAATTCTCAGGCGATGGTTTATCCATAAAAGCTTTTATTCCGGGACAGGAAACTCAGTTTACTCTGGAACATCGTTCCGATGCCTTTGAAATCCCGGCTCAGTTAACCATAGGTACCTCCTACGATTTTTTGCTTGGAAAAGAGTTGAGGTTAACCCCGGCACTTACCTTTATATCCAACTCATTTACAAAAGACCAGTTTGCAGTAGGCATGGAGTTTAGCATGAAAGACTGGGTGATGATTCGTGGTGGATACACCTACGAAAAAGGTATTTGGGATAGCATGTTAACTGCCGAAAGAAGCAACATCAGCAGTGGCTTAAGCCTTGGTGCTACTGTGCAGGTACCGATTAACAAAGAAAAAGGCTCCTACTTTTCAATCGATTATTCCTATCGTGAAACCGTTAGCTTTAACGGAAATCATACCATCGGAATTATTCTGAATTTCTAAAAAATATTGTCGGCAAGACAAATCTTTTTATCTTTGCAAATTCAAAGAGACCCTTAATTAATTGTTAAGGGTCTTTTTTATCTTTTATTAATCAACATTATTAAAATATTGTACTATGTCAGCATCCAAATATTACACCGAGGAAGGATTGCAGAAACTAAAGGATGAACTTGATCACTTAATCAGGGTAGAACGCCCTTCTATTTCAGCTCAAATAGCCGAAGCACGCGACAAAGGCGATCTTTCTGAAAATGCCGAATACGATGCAGCCAAAGAAGCACAAGGAATGCTTGAACTTAAAATTTCAAAATTACAGGAGCTGGTGCATAATGCCCGTATTATTGACGAATCGAAAATGGACAGCTCCAAAGTGTTGATTTTATCCACCGTAAAAATAAAAAACCTGAAAAACGGTGCCGCTATGAGTTATACCCTGGTTCCGGAAAAAGAGGCCGACCTGAAAAAGGGAAAAATTTCGGTGGACTCCCCCATCGCCAAAGGGCTTCTCGGAAAAAAAGTTGGCGACAAAGTTGAAATTCAGGTTCCTGCCGGTATTATACCTTTTGAAGTAGTTGAAGTATCACGATAGCCTTGTTGAGGCATAAAGCAACTTTTATTTCATAAACCCGTTCGGATTATCCAACCCGGCCATGGTTCGACACCCTTTATAAAGCTCATTCGGGTTTGTAACCCGAACGATATAATAAACTTATAATGTGGACGTTATCTTCTTTCAGATTGCAAACCTGTTAGAGCTTGGGTTGCCCCCTCGTACCAAACAGGCACGTTCGGAGGGACTTGCCTGCGGCAGACAAGTAAATCTGAAAAAATTCGAGATAATATTAATACCTTTTTTTTCTAACTTTGCATAAGCAAATTAATATTTAATATCATGGCATCAATCTTTACCAAAATCGTAAACGGCGATATCCCTTCCTATAAAATTGCCGAAGATGAAAATTATTATGCCTTTCTCGACATTAACCCGCTGGCAAAAGGCCACACACTGGTAATTCCCAAAAAGGAAGTTGACTATATTTTCGATATTGGCGAAGAATTGTATAAAGGTTTGTTTGCCTTTGCCCGCAAAGTGGCGCCGGCCATCGAAAAGGTTATTCCCTGCAAACGCATTGGCCTTACTGTTATCGGCCTCGAAGTGCCCCATGCTCATATTCACCTTATTCCCATTAACTCCATTTACGATATGGACTTTAAACAACCCAAACTAAAATTGGAGGATACCGAGTTTAAAGCCATCGCCGAAAGCATCAGAAAAGCATATGCCGGTTAGGTTTAGCCCCTATTTAGACACCTTTCTTAGTAAAATAAAACCGATAAAATACTTCAAAAGCTGATTTATAGTTGTTTTCCAGTACTTTCTATAATTGTTTTAAATTAACATCAATTCATTTCTGCAAACGTTACTTTTCTATATTTGTAAATCCTTAAGGATTAAGGAAAAGTTAATTTAAAATAATAGGTAAAACACTTAAGTTATGAGTAGTTCACATTTTTACTCTTCCATTACGAAGAAGATTATTATGTCGTTGATGGGGCTGTTTTTACTAACGTTTTTATTGGTGCATCTCACCTTAAATTCGTTTTTGCTCTTCGACAAGAACCTGTTTAATGAAGGCGCTCATTTTATGGGCACCAATCCTTTTATTCAGGTATTTCAGTGGGTGCTGTTCGCCGGTTTCGCCATCCACATTCTCTATGGAATTATCCTCCAGATTCAAAACTGGGTTTCTCGTCCAAAAGGCTATAAAAAAAGAGCCTGGATGGAGCAGTCACCCTTTTCAAAGTACATGATTTATACCGGAGCTATCATCTTTATTTTCCTCGCCATCCATCTTGGAAACTTTTTCTTTGTAAAGATGGGTTGGGTAGGAAACGGCGTCCCCGAATTGGGCGGCAAAGAAGACATGGGACAACTGGTTATTGATTTGTTTAGTAACGGAGGCTATGTTGCCTTTTATGTTATTATGTTTTTATTGATGGGATTTCACCTCGATCATGCCTTTCAGTCGGCTTTTCAAACACTTGGATTAAATCATCCCACCTACTGGGGATTTATTAAAGGCCTGAGCCGTGTTTATGCCATTGTTGTAACGCTTGGCTTTGTAATTATCCCGTTAGTAATTTATTTTCGATAATATTAAAATCGTATCACGTTATGACTAAAATAGATTCAAAGATTCCGGAAGGCCCTTTGGCTGAAAAATGGACTCATTATAAAGAACATCAGAAACTTGTTAACCCCGCTAATAAGCGTAAACTGGACATTATTGTAGTTGGTACCGGACTTGCCGGTGGCGCTGCAGCAGCCAGCTTGGGCGAGATGGGTTTTAATGTAAAAGTTTTCTGTATTCAGGACAGCCCACGCAGGGCACACAGTATTGCCGCTCAGGGCGGTATCAATGCTGCAAAAAATTATCCCAACGATGGCGATACCGTTTACCGCTTGTTTTACGATACGGTAAAAGGTGGCGACTATCGCGGACGTGAAGCCAACACCTATCGTTTGGCCGAAGTAAGTAACAATATTATCGACCAGTGTGTGGCTCAGGGCGTTCCCTTTGCCCGCGAGTATGGTGGTACCTTGGCCAACCGTTCATTCGGCGGCGCTCAGGTATCGCGAACCTTTTATGCCCGTGGTCAAACCGGACAGCAGCTGTTGTTGGGTGCCTACGGTGCATTGAGTAAAGAAATTAAAAAAGGTTCGGTAAAACTGTTTACCCGCCGCGAAATGGTGGATTTGGTGGTTATGAAAGACGGACGTGCTCGTGGTATCATCGTCAGAAACCTGTTTACCGGTGAAATTGAGCGCCACAGCGCCCATGCCGTGTTAATAGCTTCGGGTGGATACGGAAACCTGTTTTACCTTTCTACCAATGCCATGACCTCCAACGGGAGCGCTGCCTGGCGTGCTTATAAACGCGGTGCTTACTTTGCCAACCCTTGTTACGTTCAAATTCATCCAACCTGTATTCCGGTACATGGCGATTACCAGTCGAAACTTACGTTGATGAGTGAAAGTTTACGTAACGACGGGCGTATTTGGGTTCCAAAGAAAAAAGAGGATGCCGAAAGAATCAGAAAAAAAGAGATTCGCCCGCGTGATATTCCGGAAGAAGACCGCGACTATTACCTCGAACGCAGATATCCTGCCTTTGGTAACCTGGTTCCTCGCGATGTGGCCTCACGTGCCGCCAAGGAGCGCTGTGACGCAGGTTATGGCGTAGGTACCGGGCTGGCGGTATTTCTCGACTTTAAAGATGCTATAAATCGTTTGGGTAAAGATGTTATTAAAGCCCGTTATGGCAACCTGTTTGATATGTACGAGCGTATTACCGATGACAATCCGTACGAAACACCCATGATGATTTATCCCGCCATCCATTACACAATGGGCGGCCTTTGGGTTGACTACGAATTGCAAAGCAGTATCCCCGGCCTGTTTGTCGGTGGCGAGGCTAACTTCTCCGACCACGGTGCCAACCGCCTCGGTGCTTCGGCATTGATGCAAGGCCTGTCGGACGGTTATTTTGTACTGCCTTACACCATGCAAAACTATCTTGCCGATCAAATTACGGTTGACCGTATAACTACCGATACCGAGGAGTTTGATGAAGCTGAAAAAGCCGTTCAGGAGCGCATCGACAAGCTGCTCTCAATAAACGGAACCGAAACCGTTGACTCCATTCATAAACGTCTCGGACGTATTATGTGGGATCATGCCGGCATGGCTCGTAATAAAAAAGGCCTTGAGGAAGGTATTAAAATGATTCAGGAACTGCGTAAGGAGTTTTGGAGCAATGTTAAAGTTCCGGGAACCAAGGATGGCATTAACATCGAACTGGAAAAAGCCTTGCGTCTGGCCGATTTTCTTGAACTGGGCGAACTGCTTGCCCGCGATGCTTTACATCGTGAAGAATCTGCCGGAGGACATTTCCGCGAAGAACATCAAACTCCCGAAGGAGAAGCTAAACGTAACGATAAGGACTTTATGTATGTTGCAGCATGGGAATATGCCGGCGACGATAAAGAGCCTGTTCTCAATAAAGAGCCGTTGGTTTACGAAAATATTGAAGTTAAAACCCGTAACTACAAAACAGCCTAATTGAGAATAAACAGATTTTATAACATTAAAGATTAGAACAATGGATTTAAAATTAAAAATATGGCGTCAGGCTTCCCCAACGGATAAAGGCCAATTTGTAGATTACGACGTTCATAATATATCAACCGATGCCTCTTTTTTGGAAATGATTGACATCTTAAACGATGAACTTATTGAAAAAGGAGAACGTCCGGTAGCTTTCGACCACGACTGCCGTGAAGGTATTTGTGGAATGTGTAGCCTGTACATCAACGGCCACCCGCATGGCCCCGAAGCGGCTACCACCACCTGCCAGTTACACATGCGAAAGTTTAAAGACGGCGAAACCGTTGTTATTGAACCCTGGCGCGCCAAACCTTTCCCGGTAATTAAAGACCTTATTGTTGACCGCTCGGCATTCGACGAAATTATTCAGTCGGGCGGATACATTTCGGTAACTACCGGTGGTGTACCCGATGGCAACAGCATACCCATTAACAAAGAGCATGCCGACCTGGCCATGGATGCAGCGGCCTGTATTGGCTGTGGGGCTTGTGTGGCTGCCTGTAAAAATGCTTCGGCCATGCTGTTTGTTTCGGCAAAGGTTTCGCAGTTTGCACTGCTGCCGCAAGGTAAAATTGAAGCACATGATCGTGTTAAAGCCATGGTCGCCAAAATGGACGAACTTGGCTTTGGTAACTGTACCAACACCTATGCTTGTGAAGCCGAATGTCCGAAAGAAATTTCGGTTGCCAACATTGCCCGCATGAACCGCGAGTTTATAAAGGCTAAGTTGGGATAACATAAGAGACAATCTTTTTAAGAGGGGATATGTCTTCTAAAACAGGGGTTTGCCGATAGGCAGGCTCCTGTTTTTTTTATCTCTCACATAACCGAGGGTTTCGCTTGAAGCGAAACCCTCGGTTTCAACCAAAAAAAAGGCCGATGAGTTAATCACCGGCCTTTAAAATATAACTAAAAAAGTCTATTCGTTAATTCTCATCTTATAGAATGAACGGTAAACAAAGTAAAGTGCCACAGCGAAGAAGACACCACCAATCCATGGGGCAATGGCTCTAAAACTTTGCGATATGGCAATTTCCATGGCAAGCAGACCAAACAGTGTGGTAAATTTAATTACAGGGTTCAAAGCAACCGAAGAGGTATCTTTATAAGGATCACCAACAGTATCACCCACTACCGAAGCAGCGTGAAGGTCGGTACCTTTTTCCTGCATATCCACTTCAATAACCTTTTTGGCATTGTCCCATGCACCACCGGCGTTGGCCATAAAGATAGCCTGATACAAGCCAAAAAATGCAATGGATAACAGATAACCAATAAACAGAGAAACGGGCATCGAGTTGGCAATTACATCGGCTTTACTCATTCCGTCAACAACACCCACCGGCGCTGAGAAAAAGGCAAAGGCCAAAGCAAAAGAGAAAAGGGCAATAAAAATATTCCACATACCCTTTTGAGCATAAATCGTACAAATCTGAACCACCTCTTTCGATTTTTTGATGTCGGCTTTTTTCTCGGCACCCATATCGAGGTTAATGTTATTTTTAATATACTCGGTAGCACGGGCAGCACCTGTGGTAACCGCCTGAATAGATGCGCCTGTAAACCAATACACAACAGCACCACCCAACAAGAAGCCCAATACCGTGTATGGGTTCAAAACATTTAAGATGGTTTCGGGAGCAATGCCCAGCGTATGTTCAATTACTAAAATCAATGAGAAGATCATGGTAGTGGCACCAACAACTGCTGTTCCAATCAAAACCGGTTTGGCAGTGGCTTTAAAGGTATTACCTGCACCATCGTTGGCTTCGAGGTAATATTTTGCTTTTTCAAAATCGGGTTTAAAACCAAAATCTCTTTCAATTTCAGGAGTAACCTCTTTTTGATTTTCTTCAATTAATGAAAGCTCGTAAATAGATTGTGCGTTGTCGGTAACCGGGCCATAACTGTCAACAGCAATGGTAACGGGACCCATACCAAGGAAACCAAAGGCCACCAGGCCAAAGGCAAAGATGGAAGGATAAATCATAAAGTTCGATAAGCCGTAGGTACTGGCAAAATAACCGATAAACATCAACAGAAAGAAAACCATTCCCTGCCAGAAAGCACTAAAGTTACCTGCTACGAGACCTGAAAGAATATTCAGCGAAGCACCTCCTTTTTTCGAAGCTTCAACCACTTCGTTAACATGGGTTGATTTGGGGCTTGTAAAGAGTTTTGTAAACTCGGGAATAAGCGCTGCACCCAATGTACCGGCACTAATAATAATGGAAAGCACCAGCCATAAGTCGTGAGGCATATCGCCAATCATTACATAACTGGCAGCAAAGGTTACTAAAATAGAAAGAATAGATGTTATCCAAACCAGGGAGGTTAACGGTTTTTCAAAATCGAGGTCATCTACATTGCTATATTTTGACTTGGTGATGGCATTGTTAATCCAATATGAAAATATGGAAGTAAAAATCATCAGAATACGCATCACAAAAATCCATGTTAACAGTTCAACCTGGTCGGAGGTTTTGGTAACAGCCAGCACAATAAAAGAAATCAGCGCAACGCCTGTTACACCGTAAGTTTCAAAACCATCGGCAGTAGGTCCAACCGAGTCACCGGCGTTATCGCCCACACAGTCAGCAATGGTTCCGGGGTTACGGGGATCATCTTCACCAATTTTAAAAATTACCTTCATCAAGTCGGAACCCACGTCGGCAATTTTGGTAAAGATACCACCGGCAATTCTAAGTGCAGAAGCGCCAAGGGATTCACCAATGGCGAAGCCGATAAAGCTGGCTCCGGCATATTCTCCCGGAACAAACATTAAAATAATGAGCATCATGGTAAGCTCCAGTGAAATCAGAACCACACCAATACTCATACCGGCTGTTAACGGTATATTTAAAAGTTTAATGGGTTTTCTTTCCAACGATGCAAACGCCATGCGTGAGTTAGCATAGGTGTTCATTCGGATGCCAAACCAGGCAACACTGTATGAACCGAGGATACCCAAAATGGTCCATCCTAAAATCATAACCACACCACCAAAGCCAAAACCTTCGGTCAGCCAGCCAAAATAAAAGGCCACAGCAGTACCAATAAACAGGAACAAAATAGCCAGAAATTTACCTTGCTGAATCAGGTAGGTTTTACCGGTTTGGTAAATCACATCAGCTACTTCAAGCATCGATTTATGAGCACGAATTTTTTTGACGTGCATAAACTGATAAAGACCAAATACAAAACCCAATATTGTAATCAGGAAACCCCAATACAATATGGTTTCAGACCTCATTCCATCAGGAATTATCAGGTCGGCTTCGCTTGCAGAAGCAAGAAACGGAACTGCAAGCATAGATAAAAGCGTAAAAACTTTTTTCTTCATAACATGTAGATTTAATTATACATTATGCAAACGTTTGCAAAGAATGCGCTAAAATAGGAAAAACTTGAAAGATGTCGGGGTTAAAATACCCTATTCTCAAATTTTTTTTAACGTCGGTAACCATCAGCCCGGGCAGACAACAATAAGTTTAACAGTTATTACACTGATATTAAAGCCGATAATCGTTTAATTATTGTTAGTAATTCTGCCGGCACGTTCTATTTGAAGTGTTAAATAAATATGTAATTTTATGCCTCATATATTAAATCATATGGAGAAGCTCAAGCTTGATATCATCGGGATGTCGTACAGTCAATCGCAAAGCGGTGCTTATGCACTGATATTGGGAGTTAAAGGAGGAAAAAAGAGACTACCTATTATTATAGGCAGGTTTGAAGCACAGGCCATTGCCATTGAGC
Organism: Bacteroidales bacterium; assembly: GCA_015493215.1. Classification (GTDB taxonomy): domain Bacteria; phylum Bacteroidota; class Bacteroidia; order Bacteroidales; family F082; genus B16-G9. The sequence goes on from WGDP01000069.1 coordinate 23,213, forward strand.
TGGAAAACATGAAACCTGCCCGTCCCTTAACACATGATCTGTTTAAACGGTTTGCCGACGAACTAAATGCTACCCTTACCGAAGTTATTATTAACAAGTTTGAAGATGGAATTTTTTACTCGCTGTTGGTATGCGAGCACGAAGGAAACACTTTATACATCGACAGCCGCACTTCCGATGCAGTAGCCCTGTCGTTGAGGTTTAATTGTCCGATTTATGCCAACAAAACCGTGGTTGACGAAGCCGGTATAGAAATGGATGATGAACAAATAGAAAACGAAATAAACGATGATTTAAAAGAAAATTCAAATCAGGAATCGGAATACAAAAAAATGTCGATGGCTGATTTGGAAGAGGCATTAAAAAAAGCCATTGAGGAGGAAAATTACGAAGAAGCCTCCAAAATACGTGATGAAATAAAGCGAATGAAAAAATAATTCTTTAATCCTTCTGTCATTTTAATTTTCAGTTTATTCCCAATCGAAAAAAAGCATGAAGCAATATTTAAACCTGTTACAACATGTACTTGACAACGGTGTAAAAAAGTCGGACCGGACAGGAACCGGTACCATCAGTGTATTTGGACATCAAATGCGGTTTAATTTGGAAGAGGGGTTTCCGGCTCTTACCACCAAAAAGTTGCATCTTCGCTCTATTATATATGAGTTACTTTGGTTTTTAAACGGCGACACAAATATTAAATACCTCAACGATAACAAGGTACGTATTTGGAATGAATGGGCCGACGAAAAGGGTGACCTGGGACCTGTTTACGGTGCCCAATGGCGCAACTGGAACGGCGAAAATATTGATCAGATTTCCATTGTGATGGATCAGATAAAAAACAACCCTGACAGCCGCCGCATGATTGTTGCAGCCTGGAACCCAGGTGTACTGCCTCTTGGGGGAAAAACCTTTTCGGAGAATGTTGCTGAAGGGAGAGCTGCTTTACCGCCCTGCCATGCCTGGTTTCAGTTTTATGTTGCCAATGGTAAATTATCGTGCCAAATGTACCAGCGCAGCGCTGATATTTTTCTTGGCGTTCCCTTTAACATTGCATCTTACGCTTTGCTTACCATGATGATGGCGCAGGTTACCGGCTTAAAACCCGGTGAGTTTATCCATACACTTGGCGATGCCCACATCTACCTCAATCACCTTGAACAGGTTAAACTGCAACTTTCGCGCAAACCACGCCCGCTGCCGGTTATGACAATCAATCCAAAAGTAAACGATTTATTCAGCTTTAGCTACGAAGATTTTGAGCTGACAGGTTATAATCCACATCCTCATATTAAAGGAGCCATTTCGGTTTAAACCTACGAGCTTCGGAAAAGCTCTATAACGAAGCCAAAAAGCTTTTCCAAAGCTCTAAAATTTCGTATCTTTAGAATTTCTTTAGAATTAATTTGCAAATTTGTGTTTCCATTAAAAATGTGTTACGCAGAAAGCAAAGTAGTTGTCATTTAATAAACCGTCCGATTTATTCTGACAAACATACCTTGGCACGAAAAATAGTAATCAAATGAAAAATACAATCATAGCTTTTCTTTTACTGCTTCCGGCAGCAATACTAAACGGACAAACACGCAACCTGAATTACTATTTGCAAAAAGCCAATGAAAACAGCCCCCTTATCAACAAAAGTAAAAATGCAAATAAACTGCTGAAACTCGACAAACAACAGGTTGAAGCCATTCTCACCAAACCCGTTGTAAATGTGGAAGCCGGCCTGTTGTTTGCCCCAATTATTTCACACGACAACAACAGCAGCAAATTTCAATGGGTATCGGAAGGCGCTGATAAATATACCGGCTACGACCTTGCCGTATCCGACGGAGGACAATATCAGGCTTATGTATCGGTACAACAGCCTCTGTTAAGAGGTTCGGTATCTAAAGCTTACGCCAATAAAAACAGCATCTCATCAGCTCAAAACACGAACAACATACAACTCACCTCCCATGAATTAGAGCAGCTGGTAAATTACCAGTACCTGCTTTGTTTAAAAGCCAAACACCAAAGCGAAATCAGCCGGAATCTCATTGCCAAAACCAATGAGCAGCTAAAAACCATGAAAAAACTGGTTGAACATGGCATTTACAAACAAACCGCCCTGATGATTATGCAAATTGAAAATGACAATTATAAACTTGAATATCAAAACTATTATGCCGACTATTTAAACAACCTCGCCGACCTGAATTTACTATGCGGCATCAACGACACGCTGCCAGCCTATTTGGAAGACACAAGCTTTGTGTTAAAACCGGAAAGGGTTCAAAACTCCCGTTTTCTTAAAAAATACGCCCTCGACAGCATGAACATTGCCGCCGACAACCTGCTTTTTAATCAAAAATACAAACCCAAAATTAACCTTTTCGCCACAGCGGGAATGAATGCTGTTTACCTGCCGTCGTTTAATCGTTTGGGGTTTTCAACGGGCGTAAATTTTACCTGGAATATTTTTGACGGCAACCAAAAACAGATTCAGCACAACAAAGCAATAATCCGGCAACAAACGCTTCAATTTGAAAAAAACAACTTTATCAAAACACAGCAAACAAACAAAAACAAATATTTAACCCGTATTAAAACAGTAAACAGTAAAATTGAAGTTGTTGAGCATCAGCTGGCTGAATACAAAAAGCTATGGAAACTTTACGCTTACGAACTATCGCAGGCACAGGTATCGGTAATGGATTTTAAAAACCTTGTTCGCGACATTGCTGCCAAACAGCAGGAAAACCTCCGGCTGCACATGGAAAACCAAATGTTAATTAACTCCTACAATTTTTGGAATTATTAAACCCTGTTTAGATGGTTATATAAAAAAACATTAGAATATAGTTGTTCATGCACTTAGAAAACAATAAACCCATGAAAATATTTTTACCCATACTGTCAATAGTCCTGTTACAGCTTGTCTCATGCACCGAACCCCGGGTTCGTCAGGCCAACCCCGCCCCTAAAGCACAGGTAACTGTTACCAAAATAACACACGGCTATCTGCCCGATTATATTGAGATGACGGGAAAAACCATCTACCTTAACAAAACAACCATTACCGCTCCCATCAATGGTTACGTTACACAGGTGAACATTAAACAGGGTGATAAAGTTAACAAAAACAGCCTGCTTTTTGAGATGCAAACACCCGAAGCATATGTTATGGGTAATAAAGCCGGGGCTATTGAAAATTACGGTATTATAAAAATAGCTGCCCCTGTAAACGGACGGGTTGTAAACTTAAACATTGTAAGTAGCGGAGTGTTTTCAAACAAGGGTAATGCCCTGTGTACGCTGCTAGCATCAAACGATTTAATGTTGCAGGTGAATGTCCCGTTTGAGTATAGCAAGTTTACAGGCTCCGGCAACAGATGCATGGTTGTTTTGCCCGATGGCAAACAAGTGGAAGGAGTTTTTACTAAAATTCTTCCGCAGGTTGACGAAAAATCGCAAACCGTAAAAGTACTGGCAAAGTTGAACGCCGGAATCTTTTTTCCTGAAAATATTATTACAAAGGTTTTAGTGGACAGGAGCAAAAAGCACAACGCACAAATTATTCCCAAAAGCTGCTTACAAACCGATGCCCTTATGACAAAGTTTTGGGTGATGAAACTGATTAACGACAGCACTGCCGTTCAGGTTCCCGTTACAGTGGGAAATCAAACACACAGCCAGGCTGAAATACTGTCTCCCGCGTTCGATTCAACCGACTTAATTGTTAATCAAGGTGCTTACGGGTTGAGTGACACTGTTTTGGTTCGGGTAGTAAAACAATAATGAACGTTAAACTTTTTAACCATGATAAATAATTTCAACATCCACGAAAATGATTATCCCAAAAAGAGAGTCATCGGATTAAACGCCTGCCTGCCGGCATAGGCAGGAATTAAACCAATGAAAAACTACTATAAAATATTTACAAAACCTATTTTGCTCGTTGGCATTCTGATTTTTCTGGCAGGGTTGTTTTCGTTTACCCAAATGAAAACCAACCTTTTTCCGGAGGTTCAGTTTCCACGTATTTCCATCATTATTGATGCCGGCCAAATTCCCATCGACCGCATGATGATTACCGTTACCCAGCCCATCGAAGGAGCAGTAAAAAAGGTAAACGGCGTGCGGTTGGTAAAAAGCAACACCTCGCGGGGCAGCGCCACGGTAGAGGTATATTTTGAGTGGGGAATTGATATTTATGCTCTTAAACCACAACTGGAAAGCCGCATAAACGAAATTAAAAACTTCCTCCCACCCGGGGTAACCATCTCTGCCGAGGTAATGAACCAATCGCTGTTTCCGGTGTATGGCTACACCCTCGAAAATCCCGGTAAAACCGATGTTGACCTTAAAGATGTTGCCAACATTATTGTAAGACCCGCCTTTTCGCAGGTGGACGGAATATCAAACGTAGTCATCAGAGGCGGCAGAAGCAAAGAGTATGTGGTGGCTCCTTATGTTGATAAAATGACCGCTCTGGGGTTGGTACCACAGGACATTATTACCGCTTTTAACAATAATAATTTTGTCTCTTCGGCAGGACTGTTACCCGACCACTATCGTATGTACTTAACCCTGCTTGATACGCGTGTTCACGACCTGAAAGAGCTGAACAACACCATCATTAAAAACATTAACGGGCGCATTATTCATGTTGGCGATGTGGCAAAAATAAAGCTGGAAGAGCAACAGGAGTTTGTTAAAATAAACGCCAATGGCAACAACGCCGTTATTGTTGACCTGATAAAACAACCGGGTGTTAACCTCACCGATTTCGCCTCAAATGTTGAAAGCAAAGCCAAAGAAATAGCCACGCTGCTGCCCAAAGGCTACCGGCTAAAACCGTACTACAACCAAAGCGCATTTGTTACCGAAAGCGTTGACGGAACCATGAAAACCATTTACGAAGGGTTGTTTTTGGCCATTATCGTTATCATCCTTTTTCTGCGTTCGTGGCGATCAAGCCTCGTGGTTATACTCACCATTCCTGTAACGGTTGCGTTTTCGTTTTTGGTGTTACATCTCGTGGGCATCACCATTAACATTATGTCGCTGGGAGCCATTGCCGCTTCGGTGGGGTTGATTATTGACGATGCCATTGTTATTATTGAGCAAATCCATAAAAACCACGAAGACCATCCCGAAAAAAACAAGTTTAAAGTAGTGCAGATGTCCATCGCCTTTTTGCTGCCTGCCATGATAGCCTCCTCGCTTTCCACCATCGTAATTCACTTTCCCTTCCGGTTGATGAGTGGCCTTGCCGGTAGCTTTTTCAGAATTTTATCGGATACCATGCAGCTAACCATGATTGTTTCGTTTTTAGTCACTTGGCTATTACTACCTGTATTCCATATACTTATTGGCTACAAGCCTCCCAAAAAGCCCAAAGCTAAAAAAGAACCGGCCCGGCAAATTGCCGGTATTGCCTGGTTTTATAATAAGCCCGCCATTTCGGTTTTATTTGTTCTGTTGCTTATCCTTGCGGGCTATTTTGCCGGAACCCGGTTAAAAACAGGATTTTTACCAGAGCTTGACGAAGGCTCCATTGTGCTGGATTACTACTCACCACCGGGAACCAATATCGATGAAACCGACCGCCTGTGCAAAGAGATGGAAAAAGTTATTTTGGCCAACCCCAACGTTCAAAGCTACTCACGGCGTACCGGCATCAGAATGTCGTTTAGAGCACATCCGGCCAACGAAGGCGACTACTCCATTCAGCTGAAACACGACCGCAAAAAAAGCACCGAAGAGATAATCTCCGACCTTCGTCACACCCTTTCGGCAAAAGTTCCCGGGCTGCATATCGAGTTTGGACAGCGCATTGCCGACCTGCTTGGCGATTTAATCGGGAAGGCGCAACCCATTGAGGTTAAAATTTTTGGCGACGACTATAAAAAGCTGCAAGCCATTGCTAATCAGTGTCATTATGTGATGGACAGCATTCCCGGAATTGTTGATATTGATGACGGGCTGGTACCCGAAGGCCCTTCGCTTATTTTTATTCCCAGGCAGGATAAGCTGGCACTTTACAACATTTCGCTGAGCAATTTTAACACCCAGCTGCAAACCATTATTGAAGGGGTGCCTGTAGGCCGAAGCGCCAACATACCAACACCCAACCCCGATCAGGCTGCCATGACCTCAGGACTGCAAATTGGGGACATTCAGGAAGGACAGCAAATGCGCAGGGTGATTTTGCGTTTTACCGATTTTGCCAACAATGATATTGAAGTATTGAAAAAACAAGCCATCTTTTTGCCCGACGGTACTACCCGGCCGTTTTCGTTTTTTTGCGACATCAAGCCCGTTTCGGGCGATGTAATTGAAAGTCGCGAAAACCTGAAACCGGTGATTATTCTTACAGCACGCCTTGAAAACAAAGACCTCGGCTCTGCCATTACAGATTTAAAACAGGCTTTTGGTAACAAAATCAGTCTGCCCCCCTCCTACTCCATTGATTACGGTGGTGCCTACGCTCAACAGCAACAATCGTTTAAAGAGTTGATGATGATTTTAATACTCGCCTCCCTGTTTGTTTTTGTGGTTTTGATGTTTTTGTTTAAACGGTGGCGCATTGCATTTCTTATTCTGTTTCTATCGGTTTTAGGCATCAGCGGCAGTTTAATTCTACTTTACATTTTCGACATTCCGCTAAACGTCAGCAGCTACACCGGACTTATTATGATTGTGGGTATTATTGCCGAAAACGCCATTTTTACCGTATTCCAATATTATAAAAACCGCGACAAAAAACAGGACAACGATTACGCCATACGAGACGCCGTAGGATTACGCCTGCGCCCGAATTTAATGACAGCCATCAGTGCCATTTTAGCATTAATCCCATTGGCAATAGGCATTGGCGTTGGTGCCCAAATGCAACAGGCTCTGGCATTTGCAGTTATCGGTGGCTTTTTGGTTGCCATTCCGTTACTGCTTATTGTGCTTCCCAGCTTTTTACAAAAATTAAACAGGTAAAAAAACCATGACAAACAAATTTAACATCCACAAAAACAGTTATCCCAAAAAGAGAATCATCGGATTAATCGGATTTAACGAATGTTTTTCGCCTGCAGAAAACCCAAATCCGTGTAATCTGTGAAATTCGATGATAAAAATTATAAACACATGAAAACACCAATCTTATTCCTTTTAATGATGATTGCCCTTTCGGGATTCAGCCAGACTGAATCCGGCAACAACGCACCATCAACACATCAAAAGACAGCCCCGGCTGATACCCTTTTCAATTTCGAAAATTATCAATTGGGGCAAACGCCTCCGGGCTGGTCGGTTTCACTAACGGGCAGAGGTAAAATGTGCAGTTGGAGCATCAAATCCGACAACGGAAACAAGGTGCTTGCTCAAACCTCATCCGAAACACCCGACTATCGGCTTAACATCATTACAAACAACACATTAAGCTATAAAGATGTTGAAATATCCGTCAGGTTTAAAGCCGTTAAAGGCGATGGCGACCAGGGAGGCGGCCCCGTGTGGCGATATGTTGACGAAAACAACTACTACGTGGTACGCGCCAACCCTTTGGAAAACAACTACAGGCTTTATAAAGTGGTTAACGGCCGCCGTATTCAGCTAAAAAGTGCCAACATAAGAATGACCGCCGGCAAATGGTATTACCTTAAAATAGTGATGAAAGGCAACAATATTCAATGTTATTTTAACGGGAAGCCCAAGCTCCAAGCCACCGACAACACCTTAAAAAATGCCGGAAAAATCGGTTTATGGACAAAATCGGATGCAGTAACATGGTTTGATGAACTGAGCATTAAGGAAGTAAAATAATAGCCTTTGATATTAAACCAAAGGCATAAAATTTAAACTACTTTTGCAGCATGGGTAGCAACATCGAAATACTGCCGTTAGAAGCATGGTTTAATTTAAACAACTTTCCGCTGGTAATTTCCGGGCCATGCAGTGCCGAAAGCCATGAGCAACTGATGTCAACTGCAAAGGAAATTGCCAAAATTCCGCAGGTCAGGGTTTTACGAGCCGGCATTTGGAAGCCCCGTACGCGCCCCGGCGAGTTTGAAGGCGTCGGCGAAGAGGGTCTTAAATGGCTGTTTGATGCCAAGCGGGCTACCGGTTTACTAACCACCGTTGAGGTGGCTGAACCCGCCCACGTTGAGATGGCCTTAAAACATGGTGTTGATATTTTATGGCTTGGTGCCCGCACGGTTGTTAATCCGTTTTCGGTGCAGGCTATTGCCGAAACCCTGAAAGGAACACACGTTCCGGTGATGGTAAAAAATCCCGTCAGCCCCGATTTAAAACTGTGGGTCGGTGCCATCGAACGGGTTTATGGCGCCGGCATAACCAAAATTATTGCCATCCACAGGGGCTTTCACTACTTTAAAAAATCACCCTTCCGCAATGCTCCCATGTGGGAAATTCCCATCGAGCTGAAACGAACCATACCCAACATTCCCATTGTTGTTGATCCGAGTCACATCTGTGGCCGACGCAGCCTGCTGGAAGAAATATCGCAAAAAGCACTCGACCTCGAAATGGACGGCCTGATGATTGAAAGCCACATAAATCCGGCCACAGCAAAAACAGATGCCGCCCAACAGGTTAGCCCCGCCCAGCTTAAAACCTTGCTCGATAACCTTGTCGTACGCGAGCGGCAGGGAAACCCCGAATTTCAAAATAAGCTGGAAGAGCTGCGTACCGAAATTGATAAACTGGATGGCGAAATGCTTGAAATATTGGCAAAACGAATGGATATCATCAACGAAATCGGCGACTATAAAATTGAAAATGACATTACCATCCTTCAAATGAAACGTTGGGCCGGCATTATCGAAGACAGACTTTCCATAGGCACAAACCTTGGTCTTGATAAAGAATTTCTGCTGAATCTGTTAAAACTCATCCACACCGAATCCATTAAAAAACAGGAAAAACGCTTTAAGCAATCGGTTTGATTTTTGTTTTAATTTAGCAATTTTAAAAATCCATTAAGGTTAATGAGCGTAAACAGATTAAAATACGGTTTTTTAAAAGTTGCATTGTTGCTGTGGCTTGCCGTAACCTCATGGGCGGCTCATGCACAGTTTTATAACGGCTCAAACATGACCTTTGGAAAAAACAGGGTACAGTTTAACGAGTTTTTGTGGACCTATTATAAATTTGACGATTTCGACACCTATTTTTATCTGAATGGTAAAGACCTCGCCATCTACCTTTCAAAATACGCCACCGAAGAAATTCCCATTATCGAACAAAAAATGGGTGTTTCATTGGATAAAAAAATCCAGTTTCTTGTTTTTAACAACCTTACCGATTTAAAACAGAGCAACATCGGGCTTGCCCAAAACAGCAGCTACAATACCGGTGGCATTACCCGTATTGTAGGATCGCGTGTAATGGTTTATTTCGATGGTAATTACAAACATTTCGAGCGGCAAATCAGAGCGGCCATTACCGAGGTTCTGTTTAACGAAATGATGTTTGGCGGTTCGCTTGGAAAACAGGTTAAAACCTCGGCACTGTTTACCATGCCCAACTGGTATAAGGAGGGTTTTATTTCGTACATGAGCCGTAACTGGGATGCCGAAATTGACAACCTTGTCCGCGATGGCATCCTCTCCGGCAGGTATAAAAAGTTAAATAACCTTTCGGGTGATGATGCCGTGGTAGCAGGCCACTCCTTTTGGAATTTTATTGCCAACCAATACAGCCCGTCGGCCATTACCAATATAATTTTAATGACCGGCGCCAGCAACAACCTTAAAAAAGGGTTTCTTTATGTGCTGGGCATGTCGTATGATGTATTAATAAAGGAATGGTACAACTATTACGAACAACAATACCTCCCCTTCGTAAACATGCCCGGCAAACCCAAAGGCCTGCTTCCCATAAAATATAAAACCGATGTGGTATATGGCCAACCCCGAATTAATCCGCAAGGCGACAAGCTGGCTTATACCACCAACGAACGCGGTAAGTACAAAGTTTTTTTGTACGATTTAAACACCCGCAAACGAAAAAGAATTTTTAAGGCAGGTGTAATGATTGATACCAAAACCGATTACAGCTACCCTTTACTTGCCTGGCATCCAACCGGTTTGCTGCTGGCATTTATTATTGAGCGAAAAGGAATGCCCTGGTTGTACCTGTACAATCTTGAAAACAAAAAGATGATGAAGCAAATTTTGTACGGCGTTCAAAAGGTAACCTCCATATCCTATTCTGATGATGGGCGTTTTATTGTTATGTCGGCTGTACAGAGCGGCAATCCCGACATTTATATCTTTAATGTGGCCGCCTCTTCGTTTGAGCGCATTACTAACGACAGTTACACCGATTTATATCCCCATTTTTTAAACCATTCGTCAAAAATTGTGTTCAGCTCCAACCGGTTAAACGACACTTTAGGGGTTAAACCACCCGATAACATGATTGAGCAGCCCTCTAATTTCGACCTGTTTTTATACGACTATGCCGCAAAAAATCCGGTTTTAAAACGATTGACAAAAACACCGTTAACCAACGAATTCAATCCCGTTGAACTGGGCTACAATACCATTTCGTACCTTAGCGATGAAAACGGTATTTTTAACCAAAGCCTGGCGCAAATCGACAGTGCCGTCAGCTCGGTGGACACCACCATTCATTACAGATATTTTGTAAACAGCAAAACCATTACAAATTACAACAGAAGCATTTACGACTTGCAGGTAAGCAGTGCATCGGGAAAGCAGGCATTGGTTTATTTTGAAGATGGCAAAACACATCTTTTTGTTGAAGATGCCCCCTCGTTTACAGCAGCTAAAGCCGTAAACCTTACCATGACCAATGCCAAAATGAAACGTGTTAAAAAGTTTCAAAAACAACAAAACGGTATCAACAGGCTTAAACACAAAACAGCTAAAACGACCATCGACACCACTGCATCTCCTAAAAAAAAGGCACCCTCCAAAAGCACCCAAAAGTACAAACGGTTTATGCTGGTGTATGTTGATAAAGATGGCAACGAAGTTATAGGAAAACCCAAATCGGAAAAGGTTGTAAAGGTGGGAAACAACGGGCAGCTTGTTATTGTTGACAAAAGTACTGATGAAGAAAACAAGTTTACCCTGCCCAAACGCCGCAACTACTATACCGAATATTATCTGGACCAAATGGTGTCGCAGGTCGATTTTAACTATCTGAATTACAGCTATCAACCATTTACAGGCGGCGGTGGCCCCATTTATCTTAACCCGGGGTTTAATCTGTTTTTCCAACTCGGTGTTACAGATTTAATGGAAAACTACCGATTGGTTGGCGGGGTAAGGTTTAACTTCAGTTTTATTAACAACGAGTATCTGGCCAGTTTTGCCGACCTGCATAAACGTCTTGATAAAGAGCTTATTTTTCACCGGAATACTTTGGAAAGCAATGTAGGAGCCTATAACATTGCCCGCGTGCACACCCACGAACTGTTTTATATTTTAAAATGGCCTTTTAACGAAGCACTTAGCTTACGGGGAACCGTACATTACCGCAACGATGCCTATGTTTTGCTAGCCACCGATCAGCCCAGCCTCGATTATCCCAACAGTTACGAAAACTGGGGAGGCCTTAAAGCTGAACTTGTTTTTGACGGAACCCGTGAATTGGGCCTCAATTTATACCGGGGATGGAGATGGAAAATATTTGCCGAATACAACCAATTGATAAGCAAAGAGTTTAAAAATCTGGTTGTTTTAGGGTTCGATTTTAGAAACTATCAACGGATTTATCGCAACTTTATCTGGGCAAATCGTTTTGCCGGCAGCACCTCCTTTGGAAACAACAAACTCATCTATTATATGGGAGGGGTCGATAATTGGATTTCGCCAAGATTTAACTACGAAACACCCATCGACCAAACTCAGAATTACGGCTACCAAACCCTGGCCACCAACATGCGCGGCTTTTATCAAAATATCAGAAACGGAAACAGCTTTGCTGTGATAAATAGTGAGTTAAGATTCCCGATTTTCCAGTTTTTCTCTAAAACTCCGCTAAGTAGCGGATTTCTGAAAAATTTTCAGCTGGTAGCTTTTGGCGATGTGGGCACCGCATGGACAGGCCCGCAGCCCTGGTCGCCCTTAAACTCCATTTACACCAATTACGTTGACAGCGGCCCTTTTCATGCATCGGTTACTGTTCAAAAAGAACCCCTCGTGGGAGGGGTTGGCATGGGTGCCCGGGTTCATCTGTTCGGTTACTTCATCAGAGGTGATGTATCATGGGGACTTGAGGACTACCACATTAACAAACCCGTTTATTATCTGTCGTTTAGCCTTGACTTTTAACCTGAAAAAAAATGAAAATGAGTGTTTCGGTTGTGATTATTCTAATTGTCATCGGACTGGTGGCAGGAACCTTTAGCGGACTGATTGGTATTGGTGGAGCCATCATCATTATTCCATCATTGGTATTTTTGCTCGGCATGGATCAATACAGCGCTCAGGGAACCAGCCTGGCCACCATGTTGCTGCCAATAGGGCTGCTGGCCGCATTAAACTATTACAAGGCAGGCGAGCTTAATATTAAATATGCAATGATTATCGCCGGTGCTTTCATTGTAGGTGGCTATTTGGGTTCTAAAGTAGCGCTTCAAATACCCGAAGCTGTTCTGCGTAAGGTATTTGCGGGTATTTTAGTCTTAATTGCCGTTAAAATGTTTCTGGGAAAATAATCACAGCAAAACGCTACTTAAAATTGTGCCAAAAAAAATTTTTATATAAAAATATTTTTTTTTCAGTAGTTAACCGGTTCGGTTTCTGATAAATATTACTTATTCACACCCTCGTTGTTAATAAAATATTATCCACTGTAAGGTTTTCTTGTAGTATATTGCAGAACTTTTTGGAGATGTAAGGATATTTTATACATATCTGATTTTCAGCAAGGTACTCCAAAACCAAAACAACAATTTCATATGGAAAACAATTTATTCTCAGGTTTAGAAGGCGCTAATGGTGTGAATTTAGCCGAACAACAGGAAACCTCTAATAAAGAAAAAGGTTTTTACGAAAAGTTAAAAAGCGAACGGGTACAACCTACGCAAAAAAGCATCGAAAACGATGTTTCGCTTCCTTTGCAAACGGTTGCTATTAACAACAAACCTTTACCCACTGAAAATACCAATACGGAAGTTAAACCCGAAGAACACACTCCTGAAATGGAAAAATCAAATACAGCATTGGATAAATTGGAAATAACCGAACAAAAACCCTTCGATAACGATAAGATTCTTGCTTCCTCCATTGAATATTTTAACGGCGACACCCTTGCAGCCAACGTTTGGATGAATAAGTATGCCCTAAAGGACAGTGACGGGAATATTTATGAACTGAACCCTGACGATATGCACCATCGTATTGCCCGCGAGTTCGCCCGTATTGAAGCCCGTTATCCGAACCCTTTGAGTGAACAGGAAATTTATGAGGTCATCAAAGACTTTAAATATATCGTTCCACAGGGAAGCCCCATGGCAGGAATTGGTAACGACCATCAGGTATCCTCATTGTCAAACTGCTTTGTAATAGGCAATGATGGCAATTCCGATTCCTATGGCGGCATCATGAAAACCGATGAAGAGCAGGTACAGCTGATGAAACGGCGTGGTGGCGTTGGCCACGACCTGTCGCACATCCGCCCCAAAGGAAGCCCTGTAAAAAACACAGCCCTAACCTCTACCGGTGTGGTTCCGTTTATGGAGCGGTACTCCAACTCAACCCGCGAAGTGGCACAGGATGGCCGCCGTGGCGCCCTCATGCTTTCAATCAGCATTAAGCATCCCGATTCGGAGCACTTTATTGACGCTAAAATGGAGTCGGGAAAAGTTACCGGCGCCAACGTCTCCATTAAATTGGATGACGAGTTTATGCAAGCAGTAAAGGAAGGCAAGACCTACAAACAACAATACCCTATTGACTCGCCCAACCCAAAATACACCAAAGAGGTTGATGCCCGAAGCCTGTGGGAAAAAGTGATACACAATGCCTGGGCTTCAGCCGAGCCGGGCGTGCTTTTCTGGGATACGGTTATCCGTGAGTCAATTGCCGATAATTATTCCGATTACGGCTTTAAAACCGTTTCAACCAATCCCTGCGGCGAAATTCCGCTCTGCCCTTACGACAGTTGCCGGTTGTTGGCAATGAACTTATACAGCTATGTTAAAAATCCGTTTACTGCCGAAGCTAAATTTGACGGTACACTGTTTAAAAAACACGTTCATATTGCCCAGCGTATTATGGATGACCTTGTTGACCTGGAAATAGAAAAAATTGATAAAATTCTGGAAAAAATAGCCAGCGATCCCGAAGGGGAAGAGATAAAATATGTTGAAAAACGGCTTTGGGAAAAAATTCGCGAAAAAGCACTGCAAGGCCGCCGTACCGGTATCGGCATAACTGCCGAAGGCGATATGCTGGCAGCATTGGGGTTGCGTTACGGTTCGGAAGAAGCCATCGAGTTTTCAACCGAAGTACATAAACTCCTCGCCATTGAAGCCTACCGCTCATCGGTTGATTTGGCAGAAGACAGAGGTGCCTTTAAAGTGTTTGATTTTGAACGCGAAAAAGAAAACCCGTTTATTTTACGAATTAAAGAGCATGCTCCCGAAGTTTACGCAAAAATGCAGCAGGTAGGGCGTCGTAACATATCCATGCTCACCATCGCACCAACCGGAAGTGTTAGCATTTGTACCCAAACCTCTTCGGGTATCGAACCTGTTTTTATGGTAGCATACAAACGCCGCCGTAAAGTTAACCCCAACGACACCAATGTGGTGGTTACCTTTGTTGATGAAGTGGGCGATGCCTGGGAAGAATACAATGTTTTTCATCCTAAATTTGAAGTGTGGCTGCGTCAAAACGGATACGATGTTGACGAAGTTAAACACATGGACGACAAGGCCTTTAATGAAATTGTCGCCAAATCGCCTTACTACAAAGCCACCTCAGCCGATATCGACTGGGTAAGCAAAGTCCACATGCAGGGTAAAATTCAAAAGTGGGTCGATCACTCCATCAGCGTTACCGTTAACGTACCCAAAGAAGTTGACGAAAAACTGGTAAGCGACATCTACCTTACTGCCTGGGAAAGCGGCTGCAAAGGAATGACCATATACCGTGAAGGATCGCGCGACGGGGTGTTGATTAGTAAAGAAAGTAAGCCGAAAAAGAACGAGGAAGAAGCCAACGAAAACGATTTTAAAGAGACCAGAGCACCTCGCCGTCCATCTGTTCTTGAAGCCGACATCATCAGGTTTCAAAACAATTACGAAAAATGGATTGCCGTTATTGGTAAACTAAACGACAAGCCTTACGAAATTTTTACCGGAAAAGCCGACGATTTTTATCTGCCTACTTGGGTTGAAAAAGGCTGGGTATTAAAAGTTAAAAAAGAGTCGGAAAAAGCTGAAACCAGATACGATTTCCAGTTTGCCGACAAACAAGGATATAAAGTTACCATTGAAGGTTTATCGCGTTCGTTTGATAAAATATTCTGGAATTATGCCAAACTGATTTCCGGCGTGCTACGTCATGGAATGCCTTTGCCCTATGTAATTGAGCTGGTAGGCGATTTGTACTCCAACGACGACACCATTAACACTTGGAAAAACGGTGTTGTAAGAGCCTTAAAGCGTTATATTCCTGACGGAACCAAAGCCATCGGAACCAAATGCCCCGAGTGCGGCGAAGAGTCGGTTATCTATCAGGACGGCTGTCTTACCTGCAAAAGTTGCGGCTATTCAAAGTGTGGGTAATGGAGGCTAAAACAACGTAGCCTTTAAGGTATTAGTCAATAATACCATACCCAACCCCTTTTACCGTTTTAATAAGGCTGTTGTTGAGCTTTTCGCGAAGTTTACGTATGTGAACATCCAACGTGCGGTCGCCCACAAATACATCATGACCCCATACCTTGCCGTATATTTCTTCGCGGGTAAATATTTTTCCGGGTTGCGAAGCAAGCAGCAGCAGGATGTTAAACTCTTTTTTGGGCAAACTAATCTCTTTACCTTCAATAATTACCAATCTGCGCACCTTATCTATAACAACGTTGTTTAAATTGATAACACCCTGTTTGTCTTTTTCTTTAGTGTTTCTTTTAAGCAGGGCTTTTATGCGTGCCATCAAAATGTTTAATTTAATGGGCTTGATAATATAATCGTCAGCACCAACATTAAAGCCGGCCATTTGCGAATAATCTTCTCCACGGGCTGTTAAAAAAACGATTAACGTATCTTTAAATTCAGGCATGCTTTTTAAAGTGTTGCAAAGCTCGATGCCATCCATTTCGGGCATCATAATATCCAGTATCATCAAATCAGGATGAACCTCCATGGCCATCTTTTTGCCCTCCACGCCATTGCCGGCGGTATAAACTTCGTAACCCTCTTTTTCAAAATTGAATGTTAAGAACTCCAATATGTCGGGTTCATCATCTACCAATAATATTTTAATTCTGTCATGTTTCATAACGACAACAAATCTATTTCAATCAATTTTAAATACTGTTAAGCTATTGTTAAATATCGGTAATAAAATGACCTGATATTTAAACTAAAATTAATATTCGGTTAATATCCTGGTGTTAATAGAAAGCTTGCTTTGCCACATAGTTTTTTTAACCCAAAATTAAATTAGAAAATGAAAAAATTAAACTTTACTTTTTTGATGGCAGCCCTGATATCTGCCTTTGTATTGTCGATTTCCTCATGTACAACAAAAGACAATCCGAAACCTGAACCGACCCCCCCTACAATGACTGATATCAGCATTGATGGCGCCAATAAAGACTTTACCGCCACGGTAACTTTTAGCGAAGCCGTTTACAAAAACAACGACAAAACCGGAAATTTGGACAACAGTAGTTTTGATGTATCTGTAACCGGTGGCACCGGAACATTAAGCAGTTATGAAGTAGCCCATGTGGCAGGAGCTGTTACGGCAACTGTTACTATTGTTCTTAACGAAAATTCGGATGGTTCCGAAAACTTAACCATTAAACCCGCATCGGCCACAGCCATTTACGATAACGAAGGCACAGCCATGAGTGCTGACCAGTCGAAAAGCATCACTTTAAGCGGTACTGCCCACGAAACCATTACCATTACCGACGACGGTAACGGTGTTGGAACCTCAACCTGGACAGCAAACAACACCTACTTATTGGATGGTTTTTGCTTTGTAAACGATGGCCAGACTTTAACCATTGAAGCTGGTACCGTAATTAAAGGAAAACCGGGGCAGGGAGAAAATGCCTCAGCATTGATTGTAGCCAGAGGTGGTAAGCTTATTGCCGAAGGCACCAAAGATGCTCCTATTATTTTTACCTGTGAGTCGGATGACCTCAACGGATCGGTAGGTTTGTCCGACAGAGGCCTTTGGGGCGGTGTAATACTACTTGGCAAAGCCCGTTTGAATTCAACGCCCGGTGAATCGCAAATAGAAGGCATTCCCACCAACGAACCAAGAGGCCTTTACGGTGGAAGCGATGATACCGACAACTCAGGCATCCTTAAATATATTTCCATCCGCCACGGTGGAACCGATATTGGCGACGGCAATGAAATTAACGGCTTAACCCTGGGTGCCGTAGGTTCAGGTACTGTTATTGACTACATCGAAATTTTAGCCAACAAAGATGATGGTATTGAATTTTTCGGAGGCATGCCTCACGTAAAACACTTTCTTTCGGTATATTGCGCCGACGACAGCTTTGATTACGATGAAGGTTTCCGCGGATATGGCCAGTTTTGGTGTGCTATTCAGGATCCCAACGAAGGCGACCGTATTGGTGAACATGATGGTGGAACCGATCCTGAAACAGGAACTCCCTACGCTGAGCCTAAAATTTATAACGTAACCTACATTGGCCGTGGCGCCGATGCCGGAAAACGGACTGTAACTTTCCGCGACAATGCCGGTGGACACTATGTTAACTCCATATTCTATAATCAGGCAAAAGGTATCGACATTGAAAACCTCGCCGACGATCAGGACAGTTACAAACAATTTCAGGACGGACGGCTTACCATTGAAAACAATGTTTTCTGGAACATTGCCGACAATACTCCCGAAGGTATTTTTAAAATTTCAGGACACGGTGCAAGTCCTGCCGATTCGTTGGCTGCCGTACAAGCTTTTGCCGCTTACTTTACCTCTGCCGGCAACACCATTGCCGATCCGGGTATCAGTGCCGGAAATCCTGTGCCAGCAACACCTGTTTCTTACAACATGGCTTCCTATCCTGCCGAATGGTTCGACAACGTAAACTACAAAGGAGCCTTTGGTGCTGATAACTGGGCAGCCGGTTGGACAGAATTCTTTAAAAATAAATAAAACTCTTTTTGGTTAATGGGTTTAACTGGTAGTGCCATTTGGCGCTACCGGTTTTTTTAGTTTATCAGGTTTACATTTTATCAAACCGTATTTTAATGAAAAATAAAACGTTTTTTACTTTTTTATCGTTTCTGTTGCTGGCCTATACAGGCATAGCACAAACCGGAACTTTAAGGGGAAAAATTACCGACGCCGAAACCGGCGAAGAGCTTATCGGCGCATCCGTAATGATATCGGGAACCCTTTTGGGCTCCTCTGCCGATCTGGATGGAAACTACTCCATTGCAAACATCCCTGCCGGAAAGGTTCAACTAAAATGTTCATTCATTTCTTATGAAACACAACTTATTAACGGTTTGGCCATTAAGCCCGGTGAGGTGACCATCTTAAATATTAAGCTTAAACCCGTTTCGGTGGGGTTGTCGGAAGTAGTGGTTTCGGCCAAAGCGGTACGAAACACAGAGAGTGCTTTGTTGGTGATGCAGCAAAAATCAGCCGGAGTTATCGAAGGGGTTTCGTCGCAGGAGATAATGAAAGCAGGCGACAGCGATGCTGCCGGAGCAGTAAAACGAATTGCAGGTGTTTCGGTGGAAGGCGGTAAGTATGTTTACGTGCGCGGCCTGGGCGACAGGTACAGTAAAACCACGCTGAACGGCGCTGAAATTCCTTCGCTGGATCCGGAAAGAAACACCGTTCAAATGGACATCTTTCCTACCGATGCCATCGAAAACATGATGGTATATAAAAGCTTTATCCCCGACTTAAATACCTTTACCGGCGGACTGGTAGATATCACCACAAAAGATTTTCCTGAAAAACTGACCGTGAACTTTTCTGCTGCGCTCGGCTTTAACTCACAAGCATCGTTCAACAACCGGTTTTTAACCTACAAAGGCGGAAAATATGATGCCCTTGGCTTCGACGACGGCATTAGAAACTTCCCTGTTCAACCGCAAGATATCCCACTATATCCCTCTGACAGAGACCAACTTGACATAATAACCATGAAGTTTAATAAAGTAATGGATACCGAAACAAAAAAATCCTTTTTAAACCAGAAGTATAGCTTTTTTGTGGGTAACCAAACCAGCCTGTTTGGCAAACAGCTTGGCTTTAACGTGGGGTTGGTTTATAAAAATGACAACCGGTATTTTGATAACGGCCAACGTGGTATTTACAAGCTTACCGATGCCAATGCCGAAAAATTAAACGAAGAGCAAAATTTTGCAGAAACACTGGGACGCCAAAATGCATTACTAAGTGCACTTGCAAATCTCAGTTTAAAAATAAACAGCAACAACAAAGTTAGCTACCTGTTCCTTTATAACCATTCAGGTATAAAAACGGCCACCTATGACGAAGGAGAAAGAGCTTCGGATGAGATTGGTATGATTATTCAAAGTCGTGAATTGGGTTTTATTGAAAGGGCCATTATGGCTAATCAGCTAAAGGGTTCTCACTTTTTTGAAAAGGCAGGCGGTTTAAAGATTGATTGGATTGTTTCGTACACCTTTTCTGCACAAAAAGAGCCTGATTTGAGATTTTTTACAAACAGCTATTTCCCGGATAACACTCCCGGAAACCAATACGAACTCAGCCCGTCGAAATACAAAGTGCCTTCGCGATACCGACGTACCATGGACGAAATGAACTGGGACAATAAGCTTAACCTTGAGATGCCTTTTGTTTTTCTTGGTGCAAAATCAAAATTTAAGTTTGGCGGTGCTTACGACTATAAATTCCGCAACTTTAACGAAAGTAAAATTGATTACAAATCGCAAGTGCAATATTTTAACGGCAGCGTATCCGACTATCTGGCCGATGAAAACATAGGACAAAACTATCCGGATTACGACCCTGTTACCAAATCTAATTATGGATTATATGTTCAAAACGCCACCGACCTGCGAAACAGCTATTACGGAACTCAAAGAGTTGTTGCCGGTTATGCCATGGTTGATATGCCTGTAGCCGAAAAATTGAGAATAGTGGCGGGTGTACGATACGAGGGCAACAGCATGGAAACAGAAAGTAAAAAAGCAGGCATTGATAAAGGGTTGCTGAACGATCATGATTTTTTACCTGCCATCAACTTAACCTATCATATTACCAATAACATGAATCTGCGGTTTGCCTATACCCGAACCTTGTCGCGGCCTACGTTTAGAGAAATAGCTCCTTTTGCAAGCTTTAGTCCGGTGGCACCAACCATTGTGGGTAACCCCGATTTAAAACGCACATTAATCGACAACTTTGATTTTAAATGGGAATATTTTATGCGTCACGGCGAAGTGCTTTCTTTTAGTGCTTTTTATAAAAATTTTACCGACCCAATCGAAATGGTTGACAACCCTATTGCGGTGAACCCCGAAATATCATATCAAAATGTAGATCAGGCAAAAGTTTATGGTGTTGAGCTGGACATGAGTAAAAAACTTGATTTTGTTAGCTTCCTTAAAGACTTCAGCCTCGGCACCAACTTTTCATACATCCGGTCAAAGGTAGCCATCGACTCAGTGGAATTGGAATCCATTCACGCAGTTGATCCCGGAGCAGCGTCAACACGACCGCTATTTGGACAAGCTCCTTACATCGTTAATGCCATGTTAAGTTACGATAATAAGAAAGCCGGTTTTTCTTCCAACCTGATTTTTAATGTTATAGGGCCACGCATCTCTTTAGTTACCAAAGGCGGCACTCCCGAAGTGTATCAAAACCCGTTTCCAAAGCTTGATTTTAATGCCTCAAAAACATTGGGTGAGCATTTTAGTGTTGGATTAAAAATAAAAAACATCCTTAATCCCAAAAACAGTCAAACCTATAGGTTTAAAGGAACGGAATACCCATATTACAACTTTACCATAGGCCGTTTGTATGAACTAAAAATCAGTTACAGGCTTTAACCTTTTTTTAAATTTGCAGTAGTATTGCTGTTTAGTGACATTGCCTGAATAAATATATACAAGATGCAAAATAAGTTAATATGCAACAATAAATTAAACATATGAAAAAATTCAATAAAGTATTTCTGACAGGCGCTTTTTTAATTATATCAGTGGCGTTGTTTTCTCAAAATCTTGAATATAAAGATGGCCATTATTATAAAAAAGGAATGCTCTATACAGGCGTACATACCGAGTATTATAACAATGGAAACCCTAAAATAGAACGCCATATTGTTAACGGGGTGGAAGATGGCGAAGTAGTAGTATATTTTGAAAATGGTAAAAAACAGGAGTTGCGTGCATACAAAGAGGGCAAAAAAGATGGCACCTGGATAACCTGGAATGCCGATGGGGTTAAAACCGCCATTGCCAATTACCATAACGATAAAAAGGATGGTGACTGGTATGTGTGGAACGACAAAGGCGTGCTGCTTTATGAAATGCACTATAAAAAAGGCAAAAAAACCGGCGAGTGGAAAATGTACAATGCCAACGGCGAACTGATTAATAAAAGGAAATACTAACGCAATAAAAGGTTTGTTTTCGATACTGCCTCCCGCGCATGGTTCGCTCCATTTCCTCCTTGCTATGGTCACAAAAAATTACTCACTCCGTGCTTTCAAATCGTAACCAGGTTATCCTGAGTGATTTCTCCGAATCGTCACAACAAAAATTTTCGTGCAATTGTGATTGAGGAAAAATTGCATCAAAGGGTAGCCTTAATTATGAGGGGCAACAGCAAGTTGTAAGACGCAAAAAAAGCGCAAGCTGTTAAGCCTGCACTTTACTATAAAGCAATAGAAAATATACTATTTTGAAGCTTGTAATTTGATAGATAGTTTTTTGTTTTCTTTTTGGGCATTAAAGTTTTCAATCAGGCTTTTGTTGTATGAAATATACGAAGCAATGATGTTGTAAGTGCCCGGTTTAATGTTTTCAAAAGAAAAGTTTCCATCAAAATCGGTGTATGTTTTTAAATCGGTTCCTTCTATCTTTACCTCAACGCCTGCAAGGCTTTCGCCCGAGCTAAAATCGTTTACATTACCCGTAACGGAAATGGTTTGTACAGGAGTTTTGGCAGATGTGGCGTTTTTTACAGTGCCGTCGTTGTCGGCAAAGGAAAAGCCAACAAGGGCTACTAATAATAAGGTAATAATTTGCTTTTTCATTTTTTGCATTGTTTAATGTACGGGTGCAAATGTAGAGGTCACAAATTAAGTGAATTTAACCTGTACATTAAGTTTAGGTTAACTTTAAACAATTTCATTTACAACGACCCTTCGTCGGCAAAACTGTAATAACCATCGTTGGTTACAATAATGTGGTCGAGAATGTATATCTCCAAATCATCACCTGCACGTTTGAGTTTTTTGGTTAGTGAAATATCGGCATCACTGGGTTTGCGGTTTCCCGAAGGGTGATTATGGGCAAGGATAATGCCTGAAGCACTATTGGCCAGTGCCTCTTTGAATATTTTTTTGGGGTCGGCTACCGTTCCCGAAAAGCCGCCTTGTCCGATGGACAAATTGGCAATAACCTTGTTGGCTCTGTCTAAAAGCAATATTCTGAACTCTTCGGTGTAACGGTCGCTGAGAAAAGGTGTTAATATATCGAAGGCATCACGACTGCATGTTATCTTTTTCTTTTCCAAAGCCTGTGCCATCAACCTGCGTTTGCCCAACTCCAAAGCAGCAATTATTGAAATGGCCTTGGCACTTCCTATTCCTTTAAATTTTGAGGTGAGGTCGTTTACCGATAATTTGGAAAGCTCAATAAGATTGTTGCCGGCCTTATCCATTATCTCCTGTGCCAGCTCAACAGCCGATTTGGTTTTGTTTCCCGAGCCTATTAAAATAGCAATTAGTTCGGCATTGGAAAGTGCCTGTTTTCCTTTAAGCAGTAGTTTTTCGCGGGGGCGATCGTCTTCAGCCCATTTGCTGATTGGTTTTTTATTGTAGTTCTCGCTCATGGCGAGTTAAAAGTAACAAAAAAACCCGGACACAACAAATGCATCCGGGAGCAATATTTTTACGTAAAATCAGACTACGAAAGGTGATGAGCAAATTTGGCAGCCTTCGATTTTAAGTTGCCGGCTTTGTTTTTATGAATGATGCCTCTTTTAGCCACCTTATCAATCATCGAAGTAAGTTTGGGTAACTGTTCTTCGGCCTCTTTTTTATCAGTCAGTTTTCTGAACTTTCTAACTGCATTACGCATGGTTTTGGCGTAATAGCGGTTGTACATCTTTCTTGCTTCACTCTGTCTGATTCTTTTCAGTGCTGATTTATGATTAGCCATAATTCTAATTTGTTGTTAGATGTTTTAAATTTCGGGCTGCAAAAATAAATATTTATTTGATACTGTGAAACATTATTCCAATTATTTTTTTTCACCATCCAGCTTTACCAACTCAATACCTGCTCTTTTCAATAAATCCAACCCGTCGGTAATACGATATTCACGAGTGTAAACCACTCTTTTTATTCCCGACTGGATAATAAGCTTTGAACACTCCATGCAGGGTGAATCGGTAACATACAATGTGGCACCGTTGCTGCTGTTGTTCGATTTGGCCACCTTGGTAATGGCATTGGCCTCGGCATGCAATACATAAGGTTTGGTGGTGTTGTTTTCCTCTTCGCAAACATTTTCAAAACCCGACGGCGTTCCGTTGTAACCATCCGAAATAATCATACGGTCCTTTACAATCAAAGCACCCACTTTGCGCCTTTCGCAATAGGAGTTGTTGGCCCATACAAAAGCCATCTCCATGTAGCTTTTATCAAATTTATTTTGTTTGTTTTTGTTATGCGGCATATAAGTAAAGCTTTATTTACAGCTGCAAAGTTAAAAAGTTTAAGCACACTATATTTTGTTATTTTTGACTCGTTAAAACAAGCAGCTATGTCAGAATTTATCAACAATACGGAAAACCGCATAAACGACCTTACAGCATTTGTAAACGGATTGATTAACAAGGAAAAAGGTGGTGAGTTAATTAAAAAATATGCCGATGCCATCGACCATGTTCAGCCCTTCGATGTTGTGGCCACGGTTGACCGCCTGATGAAACAGAATTTGAATATTGAGGAAGTTAAATCTGCCGTCAATAAAGCATTAAACATGCTGTATAAAGGTCTGGTGTCGGCAGAAATTCCCGATTACAGCGCCATCCCTTTTTTAAACAGCATGGTTTGTGAAAACAACGAGCTGAATCATCGTCTTATTGAAATGCGTCCGTTGATTAAAGCCTTCAACCAAAAAAATATGGATGCCGAAGCAAGGCAGGATATTTTAAACGAAATCAGCAATCGTGTTTTCGAGTTACAGCAGTTTGAGGTTCACTATGTAAAAAAAGAGAATATTCTTTTTCCATACATCGAAAAATATTTGAAAGAGTATGGCTGCCTGCCGCTGATGTGGTCCTATCACGATGATATCAGACGATTTACCAAAGAGATTATTGAAATTATTGATAATGAAAATACCGATCTTAAAAGGTTAAACCGGTTGCTTGGCGACCTCTTTTTTGTGATGTATGCCATCAGGTTCAGAGAGGAGTATATTTTATTTCCGGTGATTTACACCTTAATTCCTGAAGAGGTATGGGATGAAATGATGAAGCAGTCGATGGAAGAAGGATTTGCCTTTATTGAAAAACCCGATTTAATTACCATTGCTGCCGAAAAGAAAACAATAAGCAGTAAAACACAACAAGTTGCCACGGTTACGGATCCTAATGCCGTGTTGGATATGGGTACCGGTTTGTTAAAGCTTGAACAGGCTGTAATAATGCTTAACCATCTTCCGGTGGACATGACCTTTGTGGACGAAAATGATGAGGTTAGGTATTTTTCCACTCCCGGACACCGCATATTCCCACGCTCAAAAGCAATTATTGGCCGGTTGGTCGAAAACTGCCATCCCCCTTCAAGTGTGCATATTGTTAAAGAATTGCTGGACGCCTTTAAGGCGGGAACAAAAACAAAAGAGAGTTTCTGGATTCAGATGGGACCTAAATTTATTTTGATACAATATTTTGCAGTTCACGATGAAAAAGGCAACTACAAAGGCACCCTCGAAGTAAGTCAGGATATTTCGGAAATTAAAACGCTGGAAGGCGAAAAAAGATTGATGGATTGAGGTGAGGGAGAAGTTGTGAAAGGGAAAAGTTGAAAATGAGGGAAGTTGAGAAGGGGAGACGGGATGTTTTCAAATCAATTGTCAGCCCAAAGAATATCAGCTATTCAATGTGGCTTTTGGTAGAAAACATTTCGGGAAACGTAATTTGATAAAAGTTGGCACACCCGTCTTCGGTAATATAGTCCATTAAAATATTATCGGAAAAAACAGGCCCGCCGCTTATGGTTACATTGCTTTTTCCCTCAATGGTATATCGGCAGTTATAATCGATTTTATAGCGGCTTGTATCGGGAATGGCAATGTTAAAGGTGTAATCGGAGGTGGTATTTCCCTGAATGTTTCCGGTAAATAGAAAATAATCGTCAGGAGACGAATAAAGTGTTGTGGCATCTTTAAAAAGCTCATAATTAAAGGTAGCTGAAAAGGTACGGGTTTTTTTTCCGGTATAAGTACCCGACATAACCATGTTGTTAAAGGTAGCCTTAAAAGTTTGATTTCCGGCTGCCGACAGTCCCGTTTTTTCAATGGAGATATTTTGAATATTGGTTGGCAGCGAATCGAAATAAAACAGCTTATCAACCATAATAGAACAACTTCCGGTGGTAGAAACAAGAAAAGTGGTGTCCATCACATAAGTAAAAGTACCCATTCGAAAATGACCGTATCCATCGTAGTGGTGCCAGTGGTTGTTTTCGTTTTCGTACCAATATTCAACCTTAATTTCCAATGTGTCAGGCACTTGATTTAACATAACCTTAGCAGTATCAACTTTACTCAGCCCGGTATTAATAAGTGTAGAATCGTAAATTGTTTTGAAAAAGGTTAACATAAACTGATTGGCAAATTGTTGTAGAAACTGTGCGTCGCTAACCACTGCCATATCTTGTTTAAAGTCGGTTTGGGTGTTTTCGGGCGTTTTTTTACAGGATTGAACCATTAAAAACAAACCAAGCAACAGGCATGTAAAAGCAATATTTTTAACAATTTTCATCGTTTACGGTTATAGGTTTCAAATGTATAGGTAAAATCGTTTTGAGGGTCATCATCAACATCGGTTTTCTCAGTCAATTCCCACTCATCCAACGATATTTCAGGAAAAAAAGTATCGGCATCAAAAGATTTGTGTACACGTGTAATGTACAATTTATCGGCAAGGGGCATAAACTGTTTGTAAATGGAACCACCGCCAATAATAAAATTTTCACCCGCATCATCCATTTTGGCAATGGCATCATCAATGGAATAAGCCATCAGGCAGTTGTCGATTTCTTCACCGGAGACATCGGTAATAATCATGCTGGTACGCTGGGGCAAAGGACGAACAGGTAGTGAGTAATAGGTCTTCTTTCCCATTACAATATAATGATTTTTAGTGAGTTCCTTAAAACGTTTCAAATCCTTTGAAATGTGCCACAACAAATCATTATCTTTACCTATGGCATAATTTTCGGCAATGGCTACAATAATTGAAATTCTTTTCGACATGTTTTTACTAAAATTGTTGACAATCCTTTAACGAAAGACAAAAGTAGTTTTTATTTTTCAGATTAAAATATCAATACAATATTTAACCACACGCTCTTTCAGATTTATAATCTGAAAGACACCTAATATCATCATTACAAACATATTACAATATTCGGACTGCAAATCCGAATGAGCATTTGAAGGTTACCCGGGCAAAAAGGGGCGGACAAACCCAATCCCAAACAAGTATATTATCTAACTATAAACAATTAACCGCAAAGTGGTAGGCCCCAAGGGCTACTGCATTGGAGGTGCCCAACAAACTAACAGCCACAGCAATTTTCTTCTCGCTGTTCCACTTCACAACCTCATCCGAAAAAGGCACCGCAATTGTTTTATAATCAGACTTTAAAAACTCCTTTTGTTGTAATTTATCGTGCCAGTTAAAAGCTTTAATTTCAAGACGAGGGATTTTTTTACCCCCTGTTCCCAAAAAATATCCGTTCAGGCATTCAACGGTTTTTGGTAAAAACACAGGATAAGCCCCCGAAAGGCCTCCACCAATAACAACGTTGCTGTCGGTTAGGGCTACTGCGTTGGCAATGGCATCGGCAAGCACGGTGGCAAAAACATCCCAGGCCTCAACGGCTTCTGCACGGTTACCCGGCTTTTTCCCGACAGCAATTTGATACAACTCAAAAGGTTCGGGAGAAGCAGTAATATCAATTCCCGATTTTTCGGCATACAGTCTTTTAATACCTCTGATGCTTAACACCTCTTCAACGCTCTCATTTCGGTTTAACAGGCTGCTCATTCTGTTTATTTCGGCCGCCGCCGAGTTGTCACCCCTAAACAGCTTGTTATCAACCACAAGTCCGCCTCCAAATCCGGTTCCCAAGGTAACACCCAACAAATTTTTATAGGGTTTAGTTGCCTTTTGGTTCATCTCTTCAAGCACACCTCCCAATGCTTCGCCAAGGGTAAAAAGATCACCGTCGTTATTTATAAAAACAGGAATATGAAAATGATTCTCCAAAATCTTTTTCAGCGGAACGCCCCCTTTAAAAACAGGCATATTTTCCAAATCGCCTATAATGCCGTTTTCATAATCGGCCGGACCTGGAAAACAAAAGCTGATGGCATCGGCAACCGAACCGTTTTGCTTGTTTATGGTTTTAAAACCTGCAATTAATTTTTGAATAAATGCATCAAGACTTTCCGATCCGGCCGGCAATATGACCGGCGTGCCTGATATTTTTCCATTCCGTACTACATTAAAAACCAAATTGGTTCCGCCGGCATCTAATACCAAAACCGTACGATTACTATTCTCCATATACTTTGATAATTATTTTCAATATTAAGATTTCTTTTCAAATACCCACCCGATAAATATGTATTTTTGCTTTTTTATGATGTTTTCTGACTATAAATTTACAAAAATATGAATGTTACTGAGCGCTTTAACCGAAAACAAAAACAACTTGCGGTTTTGGTTGACCCCGATAAACTAAACAACGATCAATTGGAATCGTTGACGGCTACGGCTCAAAAAGCTGGAGTCGATTTCTTTTTTGTGGGGGGCAGTCTGTTAACTTCGGGCGTCCTGAATACCTGTGTTAAAATTTTAAAAAATAACAGCAACATCCCTGTGGTGCTCTTTCCCGGAAACACATATCAGGTTAGTAATCATGCCGATGCCATTTTGTTTCTTTCATTAATTTCGGGTAGAAATCCCGATATGCTCATTGGCATGCATGTAATTTCGGCACCTTATATTAAAATGAGCGGCCTTGAAGTGGTACCCACGGGGTACATGCTTGTGGACAGCGGAAAACCCACTGCCGTAACCTATATGAGTAACTCGTTTCCAATCCCTTCCGATAAAAAAGATATTGCAGCCTGTACAGCCATGGCGGGCGAAATGCTGGGCATGAAACTTATTTTTATGGATGCCGGAAGTGGCGCCCAGCGAACCGTTCCCGAAGAGATGATTCAATTTGTTAAGCAATCGGTGGATGTACCCATTATTATTGGCGGTGGCATTAAAACCGAAGAAAAACTGGAAAGCATTTTACTGGCCGGTGCCGATATTGCCGTAATTGGCAACAAGTTTGAAACCAACCCCGATATGATTTCCGGTTTTGCCAACAAAATAAAAGAGATAAATAAAAAGATTTTGGGTTAAAAAAACCACTCTTATTATCTGCAAACAAAACTTTTTTTGTCATCTGCTTGCATTATGAACATATGTTCATTATATTTGCATGTTAAATTAAAAGCAAGAAAAATGGCACTATTTGGAAACAGAGACGGCAGCGGTCCCGGGAAGGGACTGGGTCGTGGTGGTGGCCATGGCCGCAACAACGGAGGTGGCTTTGGAACAGGAGGTTATTGTGTTTGTACCAAATGCGGTTACAAACAGCCTCATCAACAAGGGGTAAAATGCACCACCATCAAATGCCCCGAATGCGGGCATACCATGATTAGAGAAGAGCTTGTTAAAAAGTAAAGGGTTTTTTCGTGAAGTCAAACCCTCGGTATAGTTACCCGTTAAACACCGAGGGTTTGACTTCCAATCCTCTCCCCACAGCTCCGACAACTATCAGAGGGGGTGTCATCCCGAGCGCCTGCCCGCCTGACTTAGTCGGGCAGGTCTGCCCGTACCGAAAAGCACGTTCGGGCGGGCAAATCTGAAAGAGCTTAAGTAAGTAAACAACCTCCAA
>WGDP01000070.1 GCA_015493215.1 Bacteroidales bacterium
ACATGTAATGAATGCGTTAAAGTCTTTCAGATTGCAAATCTGAAAGAGCTTAGAGTTAAATCTACACGGGCTGCACCCGGTGTTATTCAAACAACATCCCTTCGGGACTTTGGAAAAGTTCTATGGCAAATATTAATCCCCGGCAGCAGGAATGGAAAGATGTGCCTGCACAATGCGCCATTTACCATCGTGGCAGTGCTTTAGTACCCCTGTAAAGCGTAATCCGTCCAGCGATTTTGCTTTGCCGTCTTTCATGTAGTTGTACTTTAAAATTTCGGCAAACCAGGCTGTGTTGCCCGTTTCGTTGAGCTTAATATATTGCTCTGAGGTGGTAATAAAAATGTTATCGATGGTGGCAAACTGTTTTTTAAAGGCATTGCGGATGTTGTTCCATCCCATCAACCGGTCTTTGGAGGTAGTTCCATACAAAATGATGTCTCCGTCGGGTGCCCAAATTTGCTCCACAAGCGACAAATCTTTATTTTCGTTGGCAACAATATATTGCTCCAACACATTTTCAATCGATTTAAGTTCTTCACTTCGGTTAACTGTTACTTTTACTGTTTGTTGCGGCGTGCTGCACGATATTAATATTAAAAGTAACCCGAATGTCATAAAAAAGGCTGATTTTTTCATGGCTGTATCTATTTGTTAATAAATTTTTGTGTTACAAGATACATTTTTTTTGCGCTCATTTCAAGCAAGTTGCGTATTTAAATCCATTCTTGATTATATAAGTTAACAGCTTGTAATTGTCAGTTAGTAAATAATTTAAAAAAACGTTTTTAAGTTTCAGTTATTCTTCGTAAAATTGCACCCGATTAAAAACCTAACTATTTATATCACCTATGGGCGATAAATCAATCAGTAAAAGTTACTTCTCACTCGCAGCTTTGTTGCTGTTTTTTTTGTTTTCAGGAACCACCCTTTTTGCACAGCATAACGAGGGTAAAACCGACGAAAATTGGGAAGGAGAAGTCTTGGAGCAGGACTTCAAAGCAGGCGATATGATTATTGAACATATCTCCGATTCGTACGAATGGCATATTTTAACCTGGAACAAAACCCACATCAGCATCTATCTGCCGGTTATTCTTTACGACCGGGGCGAATGGCATGTTTTCAGCTCGAAACATTTGCATCATGGCGAAGCCTCTTACGAAGGTTATCATGTGGCCAAAGAGGGTTTTAACGGCGGAAAACTGGTTAGAACCGACGCGGAAGGAAACGAGGTAAGGCCCGATTACGACATCTCCATTACAAAAAATGTACTGGCAATTTTTATCAGTATTTTTCTGTTAATGTGGATTTTTATTTCGGTGGCAAACTCCTATAAAAAACGTAAAGGCCATGCTCCCAAAGGAATGCAGTCGTTGTTGGAGCCGCTTATTCTTTTTGTTCGCGACGATATTGCCAAAGCCTCCATTGGCCACAACTACGAAAAATACACCCCCTATTTGCTTACTATTTTCTTCTTTATCTTTTTTAACAACCTTTTCGGAATTGTTCCGTTTTTCCCGGGTGGCGCAAACATTACCGGAAACATAGGTGTTACAGGCGTTTTAGCAGCATTTACTTTTATTATTACCACTTTTAGCGCCAACAAAAATTATTGGGTGCACATGGTTAATATGCCCGGAGTGCCTTGGTGGCTAAAGCTTCCATTGCCTTTGATGCCCATTGTTGAAATTATGGGGATGTTTACCAAACCTTTTGTGCTGATGGTTCGTTTGTTTGCAAACATGACCGCCGGACATATCATTGTTTTGGGATTTGTAAGCCTCATTTTTATTTTTGGCCACATTGCTCCCGTTGCAGGATACAGCGTTTCGGTGGTTTCGGTAGCCTTTAGCATATTTATGGACATTCTTGAATTTCTGGTAGCATTAATTCAGGCATACGTATTTACCATACTTTCAGCCCTCTACTTTGGCATGGCCACCGAAGAGGCACATTAATTTGAATTTTATCCATTTTTAACTAAATATTTTATCATTATGGAACTATTAGCAATTTTACTTCAAGCTGTTGCAGACCTTGCCCCTTATGCAAAAATGGGTGCCGGTCTTGGAGCAGGTATTGCTGCCATCGGCGCCGGTATTGGTATTGGCCAAATCGGTAAAGGTGCAGTTGAAGCCATCGCCCGTCAACCCGAGGCTGTTGGAGACATTCGTTCAAACATGATTGTTTCTGCCGCTCTGATTGAAGGTGTTGCCTTCTTTGCTATCGTTGTTACCTTGCTTATTGTTTTCTTGTAAAACACGGCAACTAACAACTGTTATCTTCTACCTTGCAGCGGTTGGCTGTTGGGTAGAAGATTTTTTAAGAAAAAATTATAATCATTTATAAAACGATTTAGAAAATGCAAATAATTAACCCCGGTTTAGGACTTATTTTTTGGATGACCCTGGCATTCTTAATTGTTCTTTTTGTACTTACAAAGTTTGCATGGAAACCCATTCTTGCTTCTTTAAAGGAGCGTGAAGACAGCATTGAAGATGCTTTACAGGCCGCCGAAGAAGCAAAAAAAGAGATGGCTGCCTTAAAAGCAAAAAATGAGGAGTTGCTCAAAAAAGCACGCGAAGAACGAGATGTTATGTTGGCTGATGCCCGAAAAATAAAAGAGCAAATTATTGGCGAAGCCCGCGAAAAGGCCAACAAAGAAGCAAGCATTATTGTAGAAGATGCCCGCGAGCAAATTAATTCGGAAAAGCAGGCCGCTTTGGTGGAGCTTAAAAATCTTATTGCAACCTATTCCATCCAAATTGCCGAAAAAGTGCTTCAGCAAGAGCTTAGCGACAGCAAAAAACAGCAGGCATACGTGGATAAATTGCTTAAAGAAACAAATTTGAACTAAAGAGATTATTCAATGAGAGTTAACTTATTGGCAAAACGGTATGCACAGGCATTGTTCGACCTGGCCCTCGAAATGAAACTCGAAGGTAAAGTTGAAAAAGATATGCAACTTGTGGGAACAGTGCTACAGGATCACAGAGAGTTTAAAAAGCTCTTGAAAAACCCTGTGGTTGACGACTTTAAAAAAGTGAAGCTGTTAAACGCAGTCTTTAGTGGGCATATCCAGGAACTGACACAGAAATTTTTTGCCCTGATTGTTAAAAAAGATCGTGAGATGTATCTTGAACCTGTGTGCGAAGCCTACATCGATATCTACCGGAAGTACAACAATATTCTTCCGCTTGAGCTTACCACTGCGTATAAAGCTGATAAAAAAACCAAAGATACCATTGCTGAAAAAGTGGCTAAAGCCACTAACATGAAAATTGAACTTCACGAAACGGTGAACAAGGATATCATTGGCGGATTTGTGATTAATTACGAAGATTATCAATTTGATGCCAGTGTTAAAACGCAGCTTAAGGAGCTTCAAAACGAATTTTCAAAGAATTTATTTATTAAGAAATTATAACCAGAAAACAATATAAATATGGCAGACATCAAACCAGCTGAAGTATCAGCCATACTGAAGAAAGAACTTGCCGGTTTTAAATCGGAAACCTCGCTCGATGAGATTGGCTCCGTGCTTCAAATCGGCGACGGTATTGCTCGTGTTTACGGACTTTCAAATGCGCAGGCCGGCGAGCTTGTTGAATTTGAAAAAACAGGTCTGAAAGGCATTGTGCTTAACCTTGAAGAGGACAACGTGGGTGTTGTACTTTTGGGCGACATCGAAGGTATTAACGAAGGCGATAAAGTAAAACGTACCAATAAAATTTCATCCATTAATGTGGGCGAAGGATTGTTAGGCCGTGTTATCAACACCCTTGGTGAACCCATCGACGGCAAAGGCCCCATAAAAGGTGATTTGTACCAAATGCCGCTTGAGCGTAAGGCTCCCGGCGTTATCTACCGTCAACCGGTAAACGAACCGCTGCAAACCGGTATCAAGGCTATTGATGCCATGATTCCTATCGGACGTGGCCAGCGTGAGCTTATTATCGGCGACCGCCAAACAGGTAAAACCGCCATTGCCATCGATACCATCATTAACCAAAAAGAGTTCTTTGAAAAAGGAGAACCCGTTTACTGTATTTATGTTGCCACAGGCCAAAAAGGCTCTACCGTTGCCAACATTGTAAAAACACTGGAAGAGAACGGAGCCATGGATTACACGGTAATTGTTACCGCCACCGCTTCCGACCCTGCCGCCATGCAGTTTTATGCACCCTTTGCCGGTGCTGCCATTGGTGAGTTTTTCAGAGATACAGGCCGTCCGGCTTTAATTATCTACGATGATCTGTCAAAACAGGCTGTAGCTTATCGCGAAGTGTCGTTGTTGCTGCGTCGTCCTCCGGGTCGTGAGGCTTATCCCGGTGATGTTTTCTATTTGCACTCACGTTTGTTGGAACGTGCTGCCAAGGTTATTAACAGCGATGAGATTGCCAGAGAGATGAACGACATGCCCGAAAGCATCAAACATCTTGTTAAAGGCGGTGGCTCGCTAACGGCACTCCCCATTATTGAAACACAGGCGGGAGACGTTTCAGCCTATATTCCTACCAACGTTATTTCTATTACAGATGGTCAGATTTTCCTTGAAAGTAACCTTTTTAATGCCGGTATTCGCCCTGCTATTAACGTAGGTATTTCGGTATCAAGGGTAGGGGGTAACGCTCAGATTAAAGCCATGAAAAAAGTGGCCGGTACCCTGAAACTCGACCAGGCTCAGTTCCGTGAGCTGGAAGCATTTTCCAAGTTCGGTTCTGACCTTGACGCTGCTACCATGTCGGTGCTGGAAAAAGGAAAAAGAAATGTTCAAATCCTGAAACAACCACAGTACTCGCCCATGACGGTTGAGCACCAAATTGCTATCCTTTATTGTGGTACAAACAACCTGTTGAGTGATGTTCCGGTTGAGAAAATTATTGACTTTGAAACGGAGTTTTTGCATCACATGGATACCACTTATGCCGATACCTTAAAAACACTGGCTTCGGGTAAACTTACCGATAAAGCCGTTGAGGATATTAAAAAAGCTGCCGCTGAAATAGTTGGCCGTTATAAATAATAATTTGATTTAACCTGATACATCTATGGGAGGTCTCAAAGAAGTCAGAAACAGGATTGCATCGACTAAATCCACCAGGCAGATAACCAGTGCCATGAAAATGGTGGCTGCGTCGAAGCTTAGAAAAGCACAAAATGCTATCATTGGCCTGCGTCCGTATGCTGCTAAACTTACCGAAATAATGCAAAACCTGAGTGCCAGTATGGATGGCTCCGATGAGGGTGTTTATGCTGCCGACAGAGGAGATCAGAAGGTGTTGATTGTTGCTATTTCGTCAAACAGAGGGTTGTGCGGTGGATTTAACATTAACGTGGTAAAGGAAACCATCAATCTTATCGAAAACAAATTCAGTTCGCAATATAAAAAGGGCAATGTTAAAATTGTTGCACTCGGTAAAAAGGGTGGCGACCTGCTCACCTCACGGGGATATGCTCCCGAGAGAATTGATAAGGAAATTTTTGATGATTTGACTTTTGAAAATTCGGTGCCCCTGGCCGAAGAGTTTATGCAGGAGTTTGTAAACAAAGATTACGACAAAATATTTTTGATTTACAACCAGTTTAAAAATGCAGCGGTTCAAATTTTACGAACCGAGCAGTTTTTGCCGGTAGCCGAAAGTGAAGAGCATAAAGAGGATACCCGCGAAAAAGCCGGCCAACACGAAATGCAGGCTGACTTTATTTTTGAACCGGGCAAAGCCGAAATTTTGGAAGCACTGGTACCGAAGGCTATTAAATTACATCTTTATAAAGCATTGATTGACAGCTTTGCCGCTGAGCACGGCGCTCGTATGACTGCCATGCATAAGGCCACCGATAACGCCGATGAGCTTATTAAACAACTTAACCTTACCTATAATAAAGCACGTCAGGCTGCCATTACCAACGAAATTCTTGAAATTGTTAGTGGCGCCGAAGCGCTGAAAGGTTAGTTTACGATTTAACAGTTTTAAACAAAGGCTTCACGATTGTGAGGCCTTTGTTGTTTGATGTCTTATGTGGAGGATTGTTGTTTCACGATGATTATCATGATTGCTTTGCATCGTTGTTTTATAGTTGCACCCTTCTGTCATACAAATTAAATAACGAAGCGACTAGTTTGCGAGGGACGCAAGCCCCGAAGCCCGCCCGGATGAATATCCCTGCCCGTCCGGTCAGGCGGGTGTTTGGACGGGCAATCTTAAACAATAAACGCGTATTTCCTATTTAACTGAAAGTACAGGGTTTTGTATGCCGCCAATGTTTTTAAACGCTATCATCAAACTAACCCTTCGCAACAATTTCGTTAAAACCGAACACCACTTTAAAGCCCAGTGATTTCATTAATTTTTTAAAGCTTTCGGGAGGCTGTTTGGAAGTTATTAAAACAAAATCGCCGCCCCAGGCTCCCAACGATTTTACAATGCCACCGGTATAATTTGAAAACAGTTGTTGCTGAACCGGCAGGGTTTTTAAAATTGCCGACAGTATGGTTTCGTGTTCTTTTAAAAGGTGCTCAAACCGCTGTAGTGAACGGCAAGTGGTAATTTCGCGGGTAATGGCTGTAATGGTATCAATATCCGAAGGGGTAAAAGCAGCTTTTTTCTTAAACTGTTTAATCGCGTCAAGCGACCGTTGCTTTTTACCGAGATAAACAAAATAGAGGTTTTGAGCAAAATCGGGGTTAAAGGCTACCTTTTGATACTGTGGCCTGCCGTTTTGGAGTTTGTAAACAATGGCTTTGTTTTCCAGCGCCACCGCCACATCGTAACCCGAGCCTTTAAAGGTTTGCTTTTGTAATTCAAAGGCATCAACACCGGCCCACCGAGCCAGATTGGCAATAAGGGTGGAACTGCTTCCAAAGCCGTATTCGGGATTAAAATTAAGATGAGTTTTTACCTTGATGCCGCCCGAGGTTATAAAGCCGGGGTTTAGTTTACGAACTGCCGTTAAAATTTCCGTCAGCCTGTGGCCGAAGGCTTTGTCGGTTGCCTGCAACAAATGAAAGTCGCGTAGCGAAAAGGTACCGCTAAACCAAATCCCGGAAGGAATTATTGCTTCCCATTGTAAAACATCTTCATGATTTGGTAAATCAGATACAATTAATTCCTGACCTGCCTGCAACGGGATGGCAAGGCCTTCGGCTCCTTCGAGAATGAGGTATTCGCCCGACAGGAGCAGCTTTCCGGATGCATAATATGTTTGTTGAGTTATCAAGAAGAGCGTGTTTCCTGTAAAAAGTTACTCACGCTGGCAAACGAAACAACTTTATCGCTAAAGTACTCAACTGCCAGCTCTTTTTCCTGATCGGTGGCTTGAAAATGGTTTAAAATATTCATCAGGTGCATTTTCATGTGGCCACGTTGAATGCCTTTGGTAACCAGTGACCGCACTGCTGAAAAGTTATTGGCAAGCCCCATGGTGGCGGCAATCATCATAAGTTCTTCGGCGGTTGGTTTGCCCAGCAGCTCCATCGACTGTCGTGCCAGCGGATGCAACGAGGTAAGCCCACCCACCGTTCCTACGGCCAGCGGCAGTTCAAGATAAAATTTAAATCTGCCGTCTTTTATTTCAACGTGTGAAAGGCTTTTATACTGCCCGTCTTTCGATGCGTAGGTATGGCCTGCTGCTTCGATGGCTCTGAAATCGTTTCCGGTGGCAATGGCAACAGCATCAACTCCGTTAAAAATACCTTTGTTATGGGTAGTAGCACGATAGGGATCCACTTCGGCGATTTCCACTGCTGTTTTAAATTTTTCGGCAAATTGTTCTCCGGTCAGCTCATCATCCAGTCCGTTAAGTTCTTCAATATCGCATTCAACCCATGATCTTACCAAACAACCCGGTGTGTAGTTCGACAAAATAGCCATAATGATGGTAACCTCTTTTTCCTCTTTATTAAAGCTTGGGTGGATGTTTAAAAAGGTTTTTAAGGTCTGTCCAAACTCCTCAAGACAGGAGTTGATAAAGTTGGCACCCATGGAATCCTTGGTGTTAAACGAAACACGAATTTGGTAATAGTTTTCTATTTTATCGGTTAAATCCAACAACTCGAAACCGGTGATACCGCCGCCACGTTTTTCCATATTTTCGGTTATGTGAGCTGTGGCAGTCCTGAAATTTCGTGTAAGCTCATCCCATACCTTTCGAAGTTTTTTAACATCTCCTTTCCAGCTAAAATGCAACTGGCCTATTTTGGTAACATCGATAACTTCGGCATGAAAGCCGCCGTGGTTTAACCACCATTTGGCGCCTGAAGAAGCTGCTGCCACCACCGAGCTTTCTTCGATGACCATGGGCACGAGGTACATTTTTCCGTTAATGCTTACGTTGGGCGATACACCATAGGGGATGTAAAAATTGGAGATGGTATTTTCCGAAAACTCATCAAAAATTCGTTGCTTATGTTTGTCAGGATGCCAAAAACTTTTCATCAAATCAATGGCTTCCACCGAATTGTCCATTAACTCGGCAACAATTTTAAGCTTATCCTCCTTTAAAAGTTTGGAAAAGCCTTTGATGATTATATCGCGCTTTCTTCTTCTCGGCATATTAAAAAAAATAACTGACCTTCAAATTAATATCTAAAATTAACAAACTTTTTGCATCGTAAACCACATAACATTAAGCTTATATCCTCTCTCTTTGTCACAACTTCTTTCGCTTCTCAACTTCCTTCTTTCTCTAAATCTTCTCACTGACCCATTAACTTATTATACCATTAACCTGTCTCCCCACTACCAATCATCCTCCTCCTCTTTCTTTGCCTGTTCAGGCAGCATCTTGTTTTCAAGGTTTTTGCTCCAGTTTGTAACAAAATCGTTTATCTGTATTAAATAGGATTTCCATTTTTTACGGTACATGGTGTCGCTTTTGTTTAACATCTCCTTTATGGGTACTTTGCGTCCGGCAATTACTTCCAAATCGTTTATTTCCCATTTATAACGCCCCTCTTTAAACACTACGGTAAAAGTATAATTAACCTTGGCTGTTTTGGTTTTTACATTGTTGGTGGTGTCGAAGGTGTATAAATAAAAAGAATGTTTTCCGAGTATTTTTCCCGAAGGCAAATCACGAATTTGGGTTACCCGCGTGGGGCTTTTATAGTAGTTATTTAGCCAGTAAACACAGCGGTTAAACAGCTCGTCTTTTGTGCCCTTTACATGTACAACCTTTGAAAATTCAACGGTATTGGTTTCGGCATCAAAGGGTATTTTGGGGTCGGGAAGGGTGTTTTGCGCATGAAGCATAACCCCGGCCAACAGCAGAATAAATAAGGAGACCAATGTTTTCATAGCTGAAATATTTATTATTGACAAAATTAACGTAAATATTTGTTCTTTAGCATAGTTTTAAATAATTAGAGGTGATAATATTGTAACTTAATTTTATTACATTTGCTGCTCGATAAAAATAAAGTGCTAATTAATTAATATTTTGAGTATTATGAAGGTATTTCAAACTGAGGACATTAGAAATATTGCGCTGATTGGAGGTGCGAAATCAGGAAAGACAACGATTGCGGAATCGATGCTTTTCGAAGGAAAAATGATTAACAGGAAAGGAAGCGTTGACGATAAAAATACCGTTTCTGACTATAAACCCATCGAACTTGAACGTCAAAATTCTGTTCATTCATCACTTTTACATACGGTGTATGATGGTAAAAAAATCAATATGATTGATGCACCCGGTTTTTCTGATTTTGTTGGTGAAACCATTGCCGCACTTAGTGTTGCCGATACGGCAGTTTTAGCTGTTAATGGCCAGTCGGGTGTTGAAGCAACTACTGAAACCGCCTACAGGCAAACAGAATTAATGAATAGCCCGGTAGTTTTTGTTGTTAACCAAATGGACCATCACGGTGCCAATTTTAACGATGCGGTTACTGCCCTTAAAGATTATTTTGGTGATAAAGTTACCACCGTTCAGTATCCGGTTAACCCGGGTGAAGGGTTCAATACCATTATCGACCTGGTGTATATGAAGATGTTGAAGTTTAAAGAGGATGGTGGTGAACCTGAAATTTTAGACATCCCCGACAGTGAAAAGGATAAAGCCGAAGAGTTGCATTTGCAGTTAATTGAAAATGCTGCCGAAGGCGATGAAGCGCTGATGGAAAAATATTTTGAAAACGACACCCTTACCATTGAAGAGATGCGTGAAGGATTACGTTTGGGCATGATTACCCGTGCTATTTTGCCGGTAATGGTTACCTCTGCCAAACATGGTATTGGCGTTACCCGTTTGCTCGATTTTATTGTAAAAAGTTGTCCGGCACCAAACGACCGTCCTGCCAAAGCAACCAAAGACGGAAAAGAATACAAATGTGATGTTAACGATCCCACAGCCTTGTTTGTTTGGAAAACATCCATCGAGCAACATCTTGGCGAGGTAAGTTTCTTTAAAGTGTATGGTGGCGAAGTTACCGAAGGACAGGATTTAATTAACAGCCGTACAAGCAACAAAGAACGAATTACACAGCTGTTTGCCCTTAACGGTAAAAACCGCGATAAAGTGGATAAAGTGGTTGCCGGCGATATTGCCGTTACCATCAAACTTAAAGATGTAAAAACCGGCGATACATTAATGGATCCTAAAAATGTTGACGCAGGTTTTGAGTCCTATCCCGTACCCGATCCGTTATATACCGTAGCCATTAAGGCGGTTAACTCTTCCGATGACGAAAAAATGGCGGCAGTACTTAACGAAATGCACAAAACCGATCCTACCATTGTTATGGAGTTCTCGCGTGAGCTGAAACAGCAACTTGTAAAAACACAAGGCGACATCCATCTTAACACCATTAAATGGTATTTGGATAACGAATATAAAATTGAAGTAGAAACCATTGTTCCCAAGGTTCCTTATCGTGAAACCATTACAAAAATAGCCAACGCCTCTTATCGTCATAAAAAACAGTCGGGTGGTTCGGGACAATTTGGTGAAGTTCATTTGAGGGTACAGCCTTATGTAGAGGATTATGAAAAACCAACCGATATTCCTGTAAGGGGTACCGAAGAGCATGATTTGCCCTGGGGTGGTAAATTGATATTCCACAACTGTATTGTGGGTGGTGCCATTGATGCACGTTTTATGCCCGCCATTATGAAAGGGTTGATGGAAAGAATGGAAGAAGGCCCGTTAACAGGTTCGTATGCTCGCGACATAGTAGTTTATGTTTACGATGGTAAAATGCACCCGGTTGACTCCAACGAAATTTCGTTTAAACTGGCAGGGCGTTTTGCTTTCAGCGATGCCTTTAAACAAGCCGGCCCTAAAATTATGGAGCCTATTTATAATGTTGAAGTAACCATTCCTGAAGACATGATGGGTTCGGTAATGACTGATTTGCAAGGACGCAGAGCCATGATTATGGGTATGGATGCTAAAGGAAAGAATCAGGTAATCAGGGCACGTGTGCCGTTGGCCGAAATGCAGCGTTATGCCACTTCGTTAAGCTCAATTACCTCCGGACGTGGTGTTTTCTCCATGAAGTTTGCCGAGTACGCTCAGGTTCCAGGTGATGTTCAGGATAAACTCCTTAAGGAATACGAAGAACAACAAAAAGAAGACGAATAGTTTACCGTTGAACCAGATTTGGAACCGTAATGTCAGCATCTACTACCTTGTAAACCTTGTCGCCTCTGCGTAAGATGTCGGAGGTTTTAATGGAGCAAATGCTGCCTTTGGGAGCTTCGGTAACCACAGCACCATCATCTAACCTGATTTCCGAAACGGTATCTTCGTAAACACCGGTGGTGGGACCCAATATTTTTATCTCTTCGTTGAGCATTAAAATATTGGCTTCCACCTTTATTTCGGCCACCCCTATTTTTTTAAAATAGTTGGTAACCTTGCCGACATAAAGTTTTCGTTTGGTGGCCTGATTGCCATAGTTTTCGGTCCACTCGCCCATTTTACGACCCATGTAATAGCCATCCCAAAAGCCCCGATTATATACTGTGGCCAGGCGATTGTTCCATTCGTCAATTTTTTCCTGCGTATATTCGTTGTCGAACCAGGCATTTACAGCCTCGCGATAAACGGCAGCAACGGTTTTTACATACTCTGCCGATCTGCCACGGCCTTCAAGTTTAAGCACCCGTACTCCCGCATCCAGCATTTTATCCAACAGCGCAACGGTGTTTAAATCTTTGGGCGACATAATATATTCGTTGTCGATTTCCAGCTCCAGGTCACTCTCCTTATCCTTAACAATATATTTTCGGCGGCAAGGTTGCAGGCAGGCACCCCGATTGGCCGATGAGTTTAAATTATCCAAACTCAGGTAGCATTTTCCGGAAACAGCCATACAGAGTGCGCCGTGGGCGAAAATTTCAATTTGAACAAGCTTTCCCGAAGGGCCGGTAATATTTTGTTCCTTAATCTGGGTGGTAATATATTTTACCTGATTAAGGTTAAGCTCGCGGGCAGTAACCATTACATCGGCAAATTGTGCGTAATATTTTACCGCTCCCATATTGGTAATATTGGCCTGGGTTGACATGTGTATTTCCATGCCCTGTTGAGTTGCATACTGTATTACTGCCTGGTCGGAAGCTATAATGGCCGTTATGTTGTTGGCTTTGGCAGCATCAACAATTTGCCTCATATCCTCCAACTCCTCATCGTAAATAACCGTGTTGAGCGTGATGTAGGTACGTAGTCCGTGCTCCCTGGCAATATCCGAAATTTGTTTTAAATCGTCAAGGGTAAAATTCTTTGAAGAATTTGAGCGCATGTTAAGTTTTCCAATTCCAAAATATACCGAATCGGCCCCACCCTGAATGGCAGCCATTAGTGATTCGTACGAACCCACAGGAGCCATTATTTCAACATCGTATGCAGTCATATTATAATCATTCTAAATTAATCGACCGCAAAAATAGCATAAGTTAACAGAATAGCAATAAAGAATTCTTCGCTCACAGTTTTAAACTGTGAGCGAAAATTAACCAATTATAAGCTCGTTCGGATTTGTAGTCCGAACGATGTAATGAGCATATAATGAAGGTGATATCATCTTTCAGATTACAAATCTGAAAGAGCTTGAGCAGATTACAAATTTGAAAGAGTTTGAGTGTTTTGAGCAATGAAGAATACTTCGCTCACAGTTTCAAACTGTGAGCGAAATGTTTGGCATAAAAAAACAGGGCAGCCGAAGCCACCCTGTTAACAAAAACTAAATCACACTTATGAAAAAGCTTTTACCTGGTCGTATAGTATGACGACTATTCGCTCTTTGAGGTTGCACGGCGCAACAATCCTTCGAGACTATATTTTCCCGGGCCGTAAATCATCAACGTAAAGAGCATTATCAGGTAATACAAAGGAATTTCAAAACCGTTGTTTCCGGCTTCAAAACCATTTGAAATGTGGACGGTAAAAATGGCAATGAACATGATAAACATCATGGGGATGCTGATAATACGCGTTCCTATTCCGATAACCATTAAAACAGCACCCAACAACTCGGTGGTTCCGGCAAGATAGGCGTTTAATGTGGGAAAAGGATAGCCCATGCTGTCGAACCAGTCGGCAATACCGCTCATATTGTTCCATTTCATCATGGCCGGCCCCCAAAAACCGTAAGCAAGTACAAGTCGCATGAGCAACAATGGTATGTCTTTTAAAAATTCCAACATTCGTGAAATTTTGTCGCAAATGGGGATTAGTTTACATTTCATAATAATTTGATTTTGGGGGAGGTAACCTCCCTGTTAATATTAATTTTTATAGTAGGATTTAAAGCCCAGAAAAGCTTTTTCTTCCAACATTTGTTTTACAAACGATTGAAGTTCCAGTTTTTGAGTGTCGTCAATGGGGGTTTCCTGTAAAGCATCCATTTCATCGATTATTTGTTTCAAACTTTTGCGTTCCAATCGTATTTTTTCAAACACAACAACGGCCAGAGGATGCAGGTTGCTGAATTTTACCTTGAAGTTTTCAGGGTGGCGATAAACCAGTAAAAAGTAACTTCCCTTTTTTTCGACGGTTTTTTCGGCAGCATAAAGATGCACCGGATATTCAAGAGTGATAAGCCGGTATTCGGGATTAATTTCAATAATATCGTTGAAGAGATCACCCGACGTTAAAAAGTGTTCCTTGGGAATGTCGTTCATGGTATGTACTTCAATTTCCACCCATTCAAATAAAAGCAGGTCGTCTAACCAGGGTTTGTTAAAAATGGCGGCATATTCGTTTACCACAACAAACTCATAAAAATTGCCTGCCATCAGCCAAACACGGCCATCGGTTACCTTGCCGGTGGCAAAAAAGTCGTCAATTAGTTGGCTCCACTCGTCTTCCGTCAGCACCTCAAAGGCAATGGGAAACGATTGTACCAGCGTGTTGTGTATATTGTTGCGAAACAGGCGGCGATATTGTTTAAGGCCATCCTGACGGGTTACATTTAACTCAACAGGATTGCCGGTTCTGCACCATTCCACCAGCAACTTTTCGGCATGATAGGTTTGCTTATTGTATAACATGATGATATTGGTTTTTGTTAACGATGCTTCGTAAAGCCGTTAATTCGGTTTTTAATTCGTTTAGTTCCGGAAAGTTGAAGTCGCGCTCCAACAGGATAGGCACCGGGTTCATCTTTTTAGTGGTGTAATCAAAAAGCTGATAAACGGGTTCAATAATGGCTTCACCGTGGGTGTCGATAATCAGGTCGGGAGCAATGCGTTTGTGGCCGGCCATGTGGATGTACGATACCTTGTCCAAGGGCATATCGTCGATAAATTGATAGGGGTCGTAATGATGGTTAAAGGCATTCACAAACACATTGTTAACATCAAGCAGCATATTGCATCCCGATTCTTCCACAATGTTGTTTATAAACTGCTGCTCAGTCATTTCGGCTTCTACGGATGTATAATAAGAAACATTTTCGATGGCAAGCGGCATTTCAAGGTAATCCTGAACCTGGCGAATACGCATGGAGATATGTTTTACACTGTCTTCGCGAAACGGAATGGGCAACAAGTCGAAAAAGTGAGCATTTTCAAATTTTGCAAAGGAGAGGTGCTCCGAATATATTTTAACATGGTATGTTTTAAGAAAAGTTTTTAGT
Source organism: Bacteroidales bacterium (assembly GCA_015493215.1). GTDB lineage: Bacteria > Bacteroidota > Bacteroidia > Bacteroidales > F082 > B16-G9. The sequence continues at coordinate 15,086 of WGDP01000070.1, forward strand.
TTTTTAAGAAACTCAAAGTCCAGTTCTTCAGGGCTGCCTATCGACAGCGAAAGGCCGTGAACAATTAACGGGAACTGTTCGTTTACACGACGAAAAACATCGCCCCAGTAGCCTCCCAGTTCAATCCAGTTTTCGGCTGCCACCTCAATAAAATCAGGCTTTATGTCACCATCTAAAAATGCGTCGGCTATTTCGCGTCTGAATCCAAGTCCTATTTGTGCTTTGTTTTTCATTTTATTATAATGTGTTGATTTTGTTTGGTTTTGTCGGTTGTTTTGTCCCGTTCAAAAGGGCATAAAAAAACCGGAAAGCATGACCTTACCGGACATGCTTTTCCGGTGGTGATGAAAAAGGCTTATTCTGCACCACATTTACCCTGGCCACATTTCGACTCAGTGGTTTTTCCTTTGGCTTCTTTTTTCGATTCTGTTTTGCTTGCTTTTGCATTGGTGGTTTTAGAGCTTTTTTTAGCGTTGCCGCCGCATTTTCCTTCACCACATTTTCCTTCGCCGCACTTACTCTCTACCGCTTTGCCTTCTTTGGCTTTTTTCTCGGTTTTTTGAGCTTTACCCTTTTCCATTGATTCCGAGCCACACTTCATTTCGTAAACACTTTTTGAAGAGGACATGATATTCAGGTCGATAATTTCACTTCTCAATTCGCTTCCGCTACCGAGGTTAATGGTTTTTGCTTCGGCGTTGGTAACGGTTAAAGCAGTTAAGGCACTGGCTAAAATAGATCCGGTAACGATGGTTGTTTTTTTGATTTTGTTTTCCATGATAATAATTTTTGATTGTTTATTAAATTTCATTTTTTAATTGATTCGCTTGTATAGTCGCCATAGTTTTTAATTCCTTACAAAAAGTTCTGTTTTTTTTTCAAACTTTTTTTTAAAGCGGATTCGATACCTTTAAGAGCAGGCTTCTATTAAACTTGAAAAACCTTATCTTTGGCACCATAAAAACCACCGGAATGTTAGCCGATAAGCAAAAAGTATTGAGTTTGATACCACAAAAGCCTCCCATGGCAATGGTGGATGGTTTGCTGGAGTGCGATTCGGAAAAAACCATTTCAACCCTCACCATCGAAAACAGAAACCTTTTTGTGGAAGACGGTTTTTTTAAAGAACCCGGACTGATAGAAAATATCGCTCAAACGGCGGCGTTGCAGTCGGGTTACAATGCAAGTGTTTTAAAAAAAGAGCCTCCGGTAGGATTCATCGGGTCGGTAAAGCGAATGAAAATATATGACCTCCCCAAAGTGGGCGACCGGCTGCAAACAAAAGTAACTACCCTTATGGCCATGGAAAACATCTCTATTATAAAAGGTGTAGTAACTGTTTCGGAAAAACTTTTGGCCGAAGGTGAAATGAATATTTTTTTGCAAGAAAAACCTGTGTTATGAAAGCCAAGGAAGTTCCCCAGGATGATGAAAATATATTGGAGGGTAAATTTAAAGACCCCATTTACACCCTGGACGAAAACGGGAATTATACCACCTCCTACAGCGTAGGCTGGGATGTTAAAAATGCGGTTTTGAAAAATGCCTGGAGTGTTATCAACGAAAAAATGGAGCAGGCAAGGCAGGAGGTGTTAAACGGAAAAGCCAGCCCCATAAAATATTATATGGAAAAAACCATTATGGATGCTTCGCTGCTGGCAAAATACACCGGCTTTTGGAAATGGGCTGTTAAAAAACACCTGAAACCCAAAGGTTTTAACAAGCTTAGCACAGAGGCGTTACAAAAATATGCCGACATTTTTGACCTCACAGTGGAAGAGTTGAAAGACATTGATAAAATTAAGAACGACAAGACAGAGGAATGAACATAGAAATGAACTTTGAGCACCGCCAGCTTGCGCATTGCGAAAACGGGGTGGTGTCGAACCTGCTGCGATATTACGGAATCGACCTCAGTGAACCCATGATTTTTGGTATCGGCTCGGGTTACTTTTTTTCGCACATGCCCTTTTTAAAGGTGGACAACATACCTGTTACCTCATTCAGGCCGTTGCCGGGTATTATTTTTAAGCGGGTTTCCAAACGACTGGGGTTTCATTTCGAAAAGCATCGTTATCGCAATCCGTACGATGCTATGACGGCACTTGATAAAAATCTGGAACAACAAATTCCCACAGGTATGCTGGTGGGGGTTTATCACCTAACCTATTTTCCAACGCGCTACCGGTTTCATTTTAATGCACACAACATTGTGGTTTACGGCAAAAACGATGACGCCTATCTTATTAGCGACCCCATCATGGAAAACAAAACCACGTTAACCCGTAAGGAGCTGATGCGGGTACGCTATGCCAAGGGTACCTTTGCACCCAAAGGACACATGTATTGGTTGAAAAATGTGCCCGACCGGTTTGACGTAAAGGGTGCCGTTATGAAGGGCATTAAACATACCTGTAAAGATATGACCACTATTCCCGTTCCCATGTTTGGCGCAAAAGGCATTAAATATCTGTCCAAAAAATTCAGGCAATATCCACACAAACTGGGTGCTAAAAAAGCGTCGCTGTTTACAGGACAAATTGTAAGGGCACAGGAGGAGATAGGTACCGGCGGTGCGGGATTCCGTTACATGTATGCGGCCTTTTTGCAGGAAGCCGCCGGGGTAATAAATAAACCCGAATTAAAGGATATGTCGTACGAAATGACGGCCATTGGCGACAAATGGCGCGAGTTTGCCGTAGTTGCCGGAAGAATTGTTAAAAATCGTGCCCGCGAAGGGGAGGATTACAACAGAGGTGCTGATATATTGTTGGAAATATCGGATGATGAACAACAATTTTTTACCAGGCTTAAAAAAATAGTTTCGTAAATGAGCCAACAGCCTGCCATAGCAACAGTTGATTTAACAAAACGGTATGCACAGTTGGAAAAACCTGCGGTTGACGGACTGAATCTGCAAATTTTGCAGGGTGAGATTTTCGGGTTGCTGGGTCCCAACGGCGCCGGAAAAACCACCACCGTGTCCATGTTGTGTACCCATCTTGAACCTACCAAAGGTTTAATTTATATCAATGGAAAAGAAGTTTCAGAAAACCGGCTTTTTATAAGAAACCGGATTGGTTTTGTGCCACAGGATATTGCGCTGTACGAAGAGCTTACGGCAAAAGAAAATTTACATTTTTTCGGAAACATGTTTGGCCTTAAGGGTAAAACCCTGCAAAATAAAATTGATTACTGGCTCAATGCATTTAATCTGGGTGATAAATCGAAAAAGAAAATAAAAACCTATTCGGGAGGAATGAAACGGCGCATAAACCTGATTGCAGGCCTTTTGCACAATCCGGAAATTCTTTTTCTCGATGAGCCGACAGTGGGGATTGATGTGCAATCGAAAAATGTGATTATTGAGTTTTTAAAGGAGCTGAATAAACAGGGAACAACCATTGTTTACACTTCTCATCACATGGATGAAGCCGAAAATTTTTGCAGCCGCATAGCTATTATCGATTATGGAAAAATAATAGCCAAAGGTGCACCGGTATCACTTATTGCACAACATGACGATTGTAATAACCTGGAAGACATCTTTTTAAAACTAACAGGCAGAACACTGCGTGATTAAAAAAACGGAATTAAAACATGTGGACTAAATTTATAGCATCGGTAAAAAAAGAGTTGTTGTTGTTAATTCGCGACATTCCTGCTCTGTCCATGCTGTTTTTAATGCCTGTAACCCTGGTTTTGGTAATGACGATGCTTCAGGACAGCACCTTTAAAATATTGGATGAGCAACGATTGTCCATTATTATATTAAACAACGATACGGGTTCGTTTGGTAAAAACATTGTAAAAGGCCTGCAAGCGTCAAAACTGTTTAAAGTTACCACTGATCACAATAGCAGTGTGGATGGCTTAAAAAGCAAAGTGGCTAAAGGAAAGTTTACCATTGGTATTGTGGTTAACAAAGGTGCTACGCAATCTATTACAAAAAACCTGAACCGTGAAATTTACCATCAGTTTCCCGAAGAAATTACCCGGTCGGTTGCTTTGGATACTGTAGGGGCGGGAGTGAGTGCCAAGGTAGATGTGTTTTTCGACCCGGTGATAAAATATTCGGTAAAGCAGTCGGTATTAAGTGCTCTGCGCGAGTTTTCGGCGGGTGTTGAATCGGAAATTATTTACAGTACGTATGCATCACTGTTTAAACAGCTGTTGGGTGTGGAAATGAAAAAGAGTGCACATCAGGTTCAACTTGTTGAAATACACGAGCAAAAGGCTGTTACCGAAGTCACTTCTGCCATTCCGAACTCCACGCAGCACAATGTTCCGGCTTACACGCTGTTTGCCATCTTTTTTATTGTAATTCCGTTGGCCGGCAACATTATTAAGGAGCGTACCAGCGGGGTGTCGTTGCGATTAAAAACCATGCCGGGGTCGGTGGTTCCCTCATTACTTGGTAAAACAGCGGTCTATTTTTTTCTGGGATTTATACAGGCAACCGTTATGTTTTTAATGGGTATTTTTATACTTCCGTTGTTGGGGTTGCCACAGCTTAACATACAAAGCAACCAGTGGACGGCACTGCTAATACTTACTTTTGCCATTTCGATGGCGGCCACAGGGTACGGAATATTAATAGGAACAATTTTTACATCGCAAACACAAGCCTCTATTTTCGGTTCTATTTCGGTGGTAATACTGGCAGCCCTCGGCGGCATTTGGGTGCCCATATTTATGATGTCGGACCTGATGCAGACTTTAAGCCGCTTTTCGCCGCTAAACTGGGGGCTTCATGGTTATTACAATATTTTACTGCGCCATTGGGGTATTGCGGGAATAACAACCGATGTTCTCTTGTTGCTCGGCTTTTTTATGGCCTCTGTTTCGGGTGCGTGGTTTTATCAGAAGAGAAAAAAGGGTTGAGAAAAAACCTTTCGGGTCGAAGCGGGCATGTGCCGGAGAGACCGAAAGGTTGCAACCGGAAACACCGCTATTCTTCATCCTTCGCCTTATTCCAATAAACATCCATCTCTTCCAACGACATATCCTCTACCTTTTTTCCCTCTTTTGCCGATTCGGTTTCGATGTACTGAAAACGGCGTATAAATTTTTTGTTGGTTCTCTCCAAAGCATCTTCGGGGTTAACGCCCACATAACGAGCGTAATTAACAATGGCAAAAAGCAGGTCGCCCAGCTCATCTTCAATTCGCTCTTTGGGAGCATGGGTGTCCACTTCGTGTTTCAGCTCCTGCATCTCTTCGGTAACTTTATCCCAAACCTGTTCGCGTTCTTTCCACTCAAATCCTACGCCTTTAACTTTTTCCTGAATACGGTAGGCCTTGATTAAGGGTGGCAACGACCTGGGCACTCCTTCCAAAACCGACTTTTTACCCTCTTTTAATTTAAGCTTTTCCCAGTTGTTTAGCACCTCTTCGGCACCATCAACCGAAACATCTCCGTAAATGTGCGGATGCCTGAAAACCAATTTGTCGGATATGGCATTTAATACATCCGTTATATCGAAAGCACCTTTTTCGGAACCAATCTTTGCATAAAACACAATGTGCAACATCAAGTCTCCCAACTCTCCTTTAACCTCTTGCAGATTTTTATCCAGAATGGCATCCGCCAATTCGTAAACCTCTTCAATGGTTAGGTGGCGAAGGCTTTCCATGGTTTGCTCTTTGTCCCACGGACAGCCCGTTCGCAAATCATCCATTATATTAAGCAGCCGCTCAAAGGCTTTTAATTTTTTATCCATTGTTATTTTGTTTTATTGAAAGGCAAAGGTCGTATTTTTGCGCATTGTAATAAAGAATGGCTCCGGTTTTTTATGGAATGGCAATAATTTTGTGTTACACATGCCGCCATTACCCACAGGCTCTCTCTAATCTTGTTCATTTTGTTGAACTTAAATTAGTCAATATTGAAATATTATTCTATTTTTGCAGCCTTAAAAATTTTGAAGTCTAATTAAGTAAAGTAAAATCAAATAGTTATTTACAATGCAAAACAGAGGAGCTATTAAGTTTTTTGCCATTGCATTTGCTTTGGTTTGTTTATATCAGCTTAGTTTTACCTTCGTTGCTTCCCGTTACGAGAAGAAAGCGAAAGAGTATGCTGTTAATGAGCAAGCCCAAAACATGGCAAAAAAACTTGCAGGAGGAAATAATCTGCTGGAAAAGTATTATCTTGATTCACTATCACGCGTAAGAGAAAGTTATTTTCTTGACAGTATTGCCAATGAGGTGGTTTATAACATCGGAATTGACAAATATACTTTTAAGGATGTGAAAGCCCGTGAACTGAATCTTGGCCTTGACCTTAAAGGTGGTATGAACGTGGTGTTGGAAGTGTCGGTGGGCGATATTATTTATGCCTTATCCGGAAAAAGCGATAACCCAACGTTCAGAAAAGCCATGGCGATGGCTCATAAAGAGCAGAAACACAGTAATAAAGATTTCGTTACCCTGTTTGGGGAGGCATTTCATAAGGTGGATCCAAATGCACGGCTGGCTTCAATCTTTTTGTATGAGTTTAAAGATAAGGGTATCACCACCAATTCTACCAACGAAGAGGTTTTAAAGGTTATCCGTCAGGAAACCGATGGTGCCATCGACCGTACTTTCCAAATTTTACGTACCCGTATCGACCGTTTTGGTGTGGCTCAGCCTAACATTCAAAAGCTGGCAACATCGGGACGTATTCTTATCGAATTACCCGGTATCAAAGATCCCGACCGTGTTCGTAAACTGTTACAGGGTTCTGCCAAACTTGAATTTTGGGAAACCTATAATTTTGATAAGATTATTGGTTTTTTTCAGCAATTAAACAACACTTTGAAAGAAGAATCAGGGATTGTTTCTGCTGATTCGGCTGCTGCTGATTCTACTGACGCTAAAGCAAAAGCGTCGCAAGGTGACCAAACTGCCACGGCCGAAGGTTCAAAAACGGCTGTTGATTCAGCAAGCAGCGATACCACTTCCAATAAATTGTTGGAAGAGATGTCGAAAGATACCGCTGCCACTGCACAGCAGGGCGAAGAGGAGTTTAAAAAACAAAATCCGTTGTGGTACTATCTGCGTCCTAATATTTCACAGGACGGTAAACCCTTTGAGTCGGCGTTGGTTGGCTATGCAGCCATTAAAGATACTGCACGCGTTAACAAAATGTTAAAAGAGGGTTTTGCAAAAAATATTTTCCCGCGTACCATGAAACTGGCCTGGACGGTTAAACCCGATTCGCGTAACCCCAATTACCTTGAACTGGTTGCATTAAAATCAAGCTCACGTGACGGAAGCGCTGCCCTTGGTGGTGATGTAATTGTTGATGCACGTCAGGATTACGACAACAACGGACGGGTAGAAGTTACTATTCAGATGAACTCGGTGGGAGCCAAAGTTTGGAAACGCTTAACCGGCGAAAATGTGGGTCGCCAGATTGCCATTGTACTTGACGGGTATGTTTATTCGTTCCCGAATGTAAACGGCGAAATTCCCAACGGACGTTCCAGTATCACAGGTGGCGGCATGACCATTGAAGAGGCAAAAGACCTTGCAAACATTCTTAAAGCCGGTAAATTGCCCGCTTCGGCACGTATTGTTGAAGAAGAGGTTGTTGGCCCCTCACTTGGCCGCGAAGCTGTTACTGCCGGTATGAACTCCTTTATTCTTGCCTTTATCATGGTGTTGGCCTACATGATCATCTACTATAACCGTGGTGGTATTATTGCCAGTATTGCACTTATTGTCAACATCTTCTTTATTTTTGGAGTGTTGGCTTCTCTTGGTGCCGTACTTACCCTTCCCGGTATTGCCGGTATTGTGCTTACCCTTGGTATGGCGGTGGATGCCAACGTTATTATCTACGAGCGTATCAAAGAGGAAGTCAGAGCCGGTAAAGGTATTAAACTGGCTATTCAGGACGGATATTCAAACGCCTACTCCGCTATTATCGATGGTAACGTTACCACCCTGTTAACAGGAGTTGTGTTGTATGTATTTGGTACCGGTCCCGTACAAGGTTTTGCTACCACACTTATTATAGGTATCCTCTCATCACTCTTTACCGCTATTTTCATCTCTCGTCTGATTTTCCATTGGATGCTTGAGAAAAACATGAAAATTAACTTTGCTACCAAAGCCACGGCAAATGTGTTGGCAAATACTAATTTCGATTTTATCGGAATGCGAAAAAAAGCTTACATCTTCTCAGGTTTATTAATTCTGATTAGTATTGGCTCGTTGGTTACACGCGGATTAAACTTTGGTGTTGACTTTACCGGTGGACGTACTTATGTGGTTCGTTTCGACCAAAATGTTAATACCGAAGATGCCCGTAAAGCTTTAACGGCAGCTTTCGATAATATTGCGCCCGAAGTTAAAACCTTCGGTCCTTCAAGCCAGATTAAAATTACCACCAAGTATTTAATTGATCAAAACGGGCCTAAAGTCGATTCGATTATTCAGCACAGGTTGTTCAATGGTTTGAAATCATTTTATAAAACAAAAATGACCTATTCCGATTTCTCATCCGATACCGAGGGTGAAAACAAATTACTCGGTATTTTGAGTTCGCAGAAAATCGGGCCGACCATTGCTTACGACATTCGCGAAAAAGCATATTTTGCCGTATTATTTGCCCTTATCATCATCTTCCTTTATGTTGCCGTACGGTTTAAAAACTGGCAATATGGTGTGGGTGGTGTGGCAGCTCTGTTCCACGATAGTTTAATAACCATTGGTATGTTCTCGCTGTTTTATGGTATCATGCCGTTTAATATGGAGGTTGACCAGGCATTTATTGCAGCCATCCTTACCATTATCGGTTACTCCATTAACGATACGGTAATTATTTTCGACCGTATCCGTGAGTACAATACCTTGTTCCCACGCCATTCATTACGCCGTAACATCAACGACGGATTGAACAGCACTCTGGCTCGTACCATGAATACATCGGGTACCACCATTGTAGTACTGTTGATGATCTTTATCTTTGGTGGTGAGGTTATCCGTGGATTTGTATTTGCCTTGCTGGTTGGTATTGTAGTAGGTACCTATTCATCGGTATTTACCGCTTCACCCATTGCTTACGATTTGCTTCACGGCGATAAGCAGGAAAAAGAGCTTAAAGCAAAAGAAGCCAAGATGAATAAGAAAAAGAAAAAGTAAGGAAGTAAATTATTTTTGAAAAGTCCCGTTGCGGTTAGCAGCGGGACTTTTTTTGTCTAATCCTGTTCATCGAGATACACGGGTCTTCTTAAAGTCTACTGACAAATTATGTTTCTTCTGGTTGTGAGACCAACTCGCTTTCCAATATTTATCAGAATCCCCGAAGTGATGTCATTGCGATGACGAGGTACGAGGTTCCGATAGGTATCGGAAGCAATCTCAACACGTCACTTTGAGGTTAATTTGATACTAATCATTTATTTACACTTTGTATGTCATACAAAACACTTTTTTATAATAATGGGTATTTCTCTTTGCGAAAGCTGGAGATTATTAATGGTTGCAGTTGAGAATAGTTGGAAGGTGAGAGTTGGTTAGAAAGGATTATCGACTACAATTACCATTGATAATATCTTCTACCGATGGATTATATAAATTGTCTTCTATTTCAACATCACCCCCAACGCCATTGGAAGATAAAATTGGTTTTATACCGCAAAAATCTGACAATGAATCATTTTCATAAACTTTTAAATATCCCTCAATAGAATTTAGATTGGCAAGCCCATCAAGGTTTGTTAGGCGGCGATTATTATTAAATACAAGATTTCCTCCTACAGAAGTCAGATTGGTAAGTCCATTAATGTTTGTTAGGTGTGAAATTTCCACAAAAACAAAATTGCCCCCAACTGAAATAAGGTTAGCAAGTGCATCAAGGTTTGTTATGTGATAATTTCTTCTAAGAAAAAAATCTCCTCCGACAGAATTTAGATTAGCAAGGCCATCATGGTTTGTTAAAGTATTATTATCAGTAATTCTTAAATTTCCTCCTACAGAAGTCAGCTCCGAAAGTCCGTCAATATTAGTTAGATAATAATTTTTATTAATAGAAAAATTTCCCTTAACAGATTTTAAATTAGCAAGCCCATCAATGTTTGTTAAAAAAAAATTTAATGATAAAATAAAATCTCCACCGACTGAATTAAGGTTAGCAAGCCCGTCAAGGTTTTTCAGGTAATCATTATATTCAATATCAATATTTCCCCCAACAGAAGTCAAATTAGCAAGTCCATCAATGTTTGTTAGGGAATTAGTGTGGTCAATATTAAAATCCCCACCAACATAAGTCAGATTAATAAGGCCATCAAGATTTTTTAGGGAATCAGAATATCCAACAGTACAATTCCCTCCAATATATTTCAGATTAGCAAGTTCATCAATGTTTGTCAGGATACTTCCTACAATAGAAACGCTCCCGGCAGAAGTCAGATTGGAAAGTCCATTAAGGTTTGTCAGAACACCATTACTCTCAATAGAAACTCCACCCGTAGAAGTAATATTTGAAAACCCATCAATGTTTGTCAGGGCATCATTTCCCACAATAGAGATTCCCCCAACAGAAATCAGATTAGAAATTCCGGCAAGGCTTGTTAAGACATCATTGTGCTTAATAACTAAAGTTCCTCCAATAGAATCTAAATTTGAAAGTCCATCAAGTGATTCTAACTCAGCTATATTATTAATAACAAAATAGCCTTTGATATATTTTACATTTGACAAGGCAGACATACTAACCATTCCCAGATAACCATCAAATTCAACGTTTCCATTAACGATGTCGTAACCATTTTCATGAAAATCATTCAGCTCTTTTAAAGATGGCCTAACTAAGTCTCCTTGATAAATTTTATGTTTTTCAGTAGTGTCAGTATTGTTATTATCATCACCATTTGTGATATCATCTTTTCTACAAGATGTTGAAGCTGATAATATTCCGACCAAAATAATTGATAGTAAAAGAATCTTTTTCATTAACTGTTTAATTGATGTTTGTTGCGAATCTAATAATAAATCTAATTAAAAACACATTTTAAATAAATTGATTTATTTCTTTTGGGGCTAATTAGCCCCGTGTCTCATTATTTTTTGAAAAGTCATGTTGCATAACCGCAGCGGGACTTTTTTTATTTACTTTTGCTAATCAATCATTAAAAATCCATTTCATTGAGTTTACTGTTTTTCGATTTCGGTTCAGGAGAGATAATGCTCATTGTATTGGCAATCTTTCTGATTTTTGGTCCCGATAAAATACCGGGCATGGCGCGAAGCCTCGGTAAATTTATCAACGAGGTGAAACGTGCTTCCGATGATATAAAAACCGAAATCAATCGCGAAGCCGATAAAAAAGATAGAGAGCAAAAACTGGAAGCCTACAAAAAAAGTATGCAAAAACCCGATGATGGTCTGAAATCGCAGCCAAGAGGCGCAACGGTGGTAAACGATAACCCGGCTGAAAAAAAAGATGATTTGCCCAAAGAAAAGGTGGAAAAACCTGGCAAACCAAATGAAAATACTACTCAATAATTTGCTGATACGTCCGTTTGATATATATTTGTGAACATTATGAAGATAAATAGTTTTTTACTCAGGCTCGTTTTTTTTGTTTTAGTTATGATTCCGCTGCTTGTTGTGGGTCAGCGCAGAAATCCGGCTAAATCGGCCGACGAAGCCTTTTCGCGTCAACAGTATTCGGTGGCCATCGAAAAGTATAAAAAAGCCTATAAAAAGGTAAAAAAGAATAAAGAAGAAAAAAACCGTATCACCTATCAGCTGGCTGAATGCTACCGGTTAACAGGTAATTATAAGCGTGCCGAGATGTCGTACAAACGACTGCTGCGCGAAGATTATGATAAACGTGACCCGTTGGTATTGTTACACTATGCCGACATGCTTAAGATAAATCAGAAGTTTGATGATGCTAAAAAACTTTATCTTCGATTTGCCGAAGTGGTACCCGACGACCCGCGGGGCATGGCAGGAGCAAAAACCACCGATGAAGTTCAAACATGGATTGAAAACCCTTCGAAATACGAAGTTACCAACGTAAAAAAAATAAACTCCCGCGAGTCGGATTTTGCACCTGCATTTTATAACAGCACCTATCAGGAAATTCTTTTTACCTCCACACGCGAAGGTGCGCAGGGAAAAGAGGAAGACAAATGGACAGGCCAAAACTTTAGCGACCTGTTTATGGCCAAAAAAGATAAAAACGGCGAGTGGACAGCTCCGGTAACCATCGATGCTTCCGAAACCATCAACACCAAAGCCAACGAAGGTGCCGCAACGCTCAACGCTAAATTCAAAAAGCTTTATTTTACACGATGCCCAAATCCGCAGCAGGTGCAGTCGGGTTGCCAAATTTATGTCAGCACCCGCGCCGGACGTAACTGGGGAAGTGTTTCGATGCTGGACATAAAAGGGGTGGATACCCTTTCAACGGTGGGCCAGCCTACCATTAGCGAAGACGAAAAAATTATTTACTTTTCTGCCGAACGCAAAGGTGGTTTTGGCGGCAAAGATATTTGGGTTGCCACCCGCGATTCAAAAACAAAACCTTTCAGCAGGCCGTTAAATGTGGGGCCTAAAATCAACACGCCCGGTGATGAAATGTTTCCCTTCCTACGTAACGATACCACCCTCTTTTTTGCCTCCGATGGCCATGGCGGCATGGGAGGACTGGATATTTTTAAGGTTACCATGGACTCAACCGGAAAATGGGGTGAACCTGAAAACATGAAATATCCCATTAACTCAACCATGGATGATTTCGGCATTGTTTTTCATCCTGAAGAGGAGTGGGGCTATTTAAGCTCCAACCGTAAAGGAACAAGAGGCAAGGAAGATATCTGGTACTTTATTGAACCACCCTTGCTGTTTACCCTTTCCGGAACGGTTAAGGACGACCGTACTCTTTTGTTTATCGAAGGAGCTACTATTACTTTGACGGGTTCCGATGGCGTTTCGGTTTCAACACGCACCAACGATAAAGGATATTACACGTTCGGCTCAAGTCAGCTTAAACCCAATACAACCTACGATGTGTCGGTGTCCATGCCCGATTATTTTAAAGAGAAGGCTACCATTACCACTGTGGGAGTGGAGTTTAGTAAAGACTTTACCAAAGATTTTATACTGAAACCCATTCCTGACGAGCCTATTGTGCTGCCCGATATTTTGTACGATTTGGCAAAATGGGATTTAAAACCACAATATCAGGATTCGCTGCAGGGGCTTATTCAAACCCTGCGCGACAACCCCAAACTGGTTATCGAGCTGGCATCGCATACCGACTCGCGCGACAGCTACGAGCGCAACGACATCCTTTCGCAAAAAAGGGCACAGTCGGTGGTTGATTATCTGATTATGCGAGGAATTAACCCCAAACGCCTCGTGGCCAAAGGGTATGGCGAACGGGTGCCCCGTACCTTGAAAAAAGATGTTGTAAAAGACGGATTCTTGTTTAAAGAAGGTACTACACTGGATGATACCTATGTAAATTCGTTGCCTTCCAAAGCACAAAAAGAGGCCGCTTATGCCTTGAACCGCCGGACCGAGTTCAGAGTGCTCCGTCGCGATTTTGTGCCCGACAACAATTACAATCCCGATGTGGCTAACATCAACATCTCCATCAATCCGGCTGACAACACAACGCCGTTTACCGAACAGCCTAAAACAGGTGTTTATCTTGCCGAATGTTTGGTAAACAGCTATCGCGAAACCTTTGCCTACGACCAGCACTCACCGGCCATGATTTCACTGGATAAAGCCATGGATTTGCTTAAATCGGGCGGCATCAGCAAAGAGGACTTTGAAGGCGATTATGAAAAAATTCTGCAAAATAACACCATTGCCAAAAATGCCATCATTAACCTGAAAGAAGTGCGTATTGCCAATAAATCGGTGTTTAATGTAAAAGTAAAGGTAAATTACAAGCTTAAATACGATTTGGTGTTTGGCGATAATGTGCTGAAACGTTTTGGAAAATATAGTTACAACACCAAAACACACAAGCTTGTTATTGATGAGGTTAAGGAGAATAAGTAAGTCTGTAATGTTTCCGATAAATTATGCTCTCATCCAATTTGGGTAAATAAAAAATTGTACGTATCTTTGTACAAATAAACGTACTTAAAATACAGGTCAAATGTTAACAGCTACAATTTCAGAATTCAGAAAAAATATTAAAAAGTATCTTGATTCGGTATCTGAGAATTATGAGACTTTGATAGTCAATCGGGGAAAAGGCTCCGGAGTCGTGGTTATTTCGTTGGACGAATATAATTCGTTGACTGCAACGCAACATGAACTTTCTTCAAAAGTTAATGAGTCAAGACTAGATTCTGCGATTGATAAATTGAGACAAGGATCATCATTTCAAAAAGAATTAATTGAATTATGAGATATATCTTTGTTGACGAATCATGGGAAGACTATTTGTATTGGCAAAAGACAAATACAAAATATGTCAGGAAAATAAATGATTTGTTAAAAGATATTTCGCGGACACCTTTTACAGGACTTGGTAAGCCTGAGCCTTTAAAACATAAATACAAGGGATTCTGGTCTCGAAGAATTGACAATGAACACAGACTAATTTATGCAGTTCGTAACAATGAAATATTGATTGCTAAATGTAGGTTTCATTATGATTAGCTGGAAAAGTTTTATATGAAAAGTTAAGCCAATGAGTATAAAGTCCCGGTATGAGCAGCGCGGCGTTTCAGCCTCCAAAGAAGATGTGCATGCGGCCATTAAAAATCTTGATAAAGGTATTTTCCCCAATGCGTTTTGTAAAGTTATTCCTG
>WGDP01000071.1 GCA_015493215.1 Bacteroidales bacterium
ATTTAGCAATGAAACAATGGAGCACTGCAACAATGAAGCAATATAACAATCTAAACAATGAAACAATTCAACAATACAATCTTTAAAATCGCGTGGAGGAACATTTTACGCAACAGGTTACGGAGCACCGTTATTATTGCGGCGGTTACAATCGGGCTGTTTGGCGGGCTGGTGGCGTCGGGGATTATGAAGGGCATGGTAATGGACATGGTAAACAATGCGCTGGAGAATCAGGTTTCCCATATCCAGATTCACAACAAAAAGTTTACCGAAAACAACGAAGTGGGGTTCTTTATCAAAAACACTTCCGGAATCCTGGAAAAAATCAGAGCCAATCCGTCGGTTAAAGCTGCCTGCCAGCGAACCATGTCGTTTGGTATGGCATCCACGGCATCCAAAGCTTCGGGGGTGATGATCAATGGCGTTCAACCGGCAATTGAAAAACAGGTAACCAAAATTTACGATAAGCTGTTGCCCGGTGGCAGTTATTTCACCAGCAAAAAGCGAAACCGGATCATCATTAGTGAGAAACTTGCCAAAAAGCTCAACGCCAGGATAAAATCCAAAATCGTAATCACGTTTCAGGATTATAACGGAAACCTTACCGGAGCAAGCTTTAAGGTAGAGGGGATTTACAAAACACAAAACGGTATGTTCGACGGTCAGAATGTTTTTGTCCGCAAAACCGACCTCGACAGGCTGCTGAACATGCCTCCCAACACGGCACACGACATTGCCATCCTGTTAAAAGATTACAAGACTACGGAACAGGTAATTCCCGAAATTCAGAAAATTGCTCCCGCTTATCTTGTGGAAGGCTGGTACGACATTGACCCGTACCTGCAACTCACCTCCTCCATGACAGAATTTATGTTGTGGATTTTCATGGCGATTATTCTGCTTGCGCTGGGTTTTGCCATTGTGAACACCATGCTGATGGTGGTACTCGAACGCACCCATGAGCTGGGCATGATTATGGCTATCGGCATGAACCGTGCTAAAGTTTTCAGAATGATACTTTACGAAACCACGCTACTGGGTATCATTGGCGGCGCCTTGGGCATGTTGATTTCGGTATGGTTTACCGCCTATTTTGGCGAAAGAGGCATCGATATATCCGTCGTTGGCCAGGGTTTTGAAGCATTGGGCTACAGCTCGGTGATGCATCCTGTGCTGGAGTTTGCCGATTACGTTCAGGTGGCGGTTATGGTGCTCCTTACCGGACTGATAGCTTCCATATTCCCCACCATCAGGGCATTGAAAATGAAACCGGTAGAAGCGATTAGAAATTAATAATGAAAAATTAAAAATGAAAAATGGATAACGAGTTCCTTTAGGAAACCTTAAGTACTTTAGGCACTCCAAATTCCAAACTCCAAACTCAAAAAAATGAAAGTTATCGAAATTAAAGATTTATACAAAAGCTACCACGATACCGAAGTGGAAGTAAAAGCCGTTAACGGTGTTACGCTGGATTTTGAAGAAGGCGAATTTTCAGCCATTGTAGGCCCGTCGGGTTCGGGAAAAACCACCCTGCTCAATGTGATTGGCGGACTGGATAAACCCTCTTCCGGCTTGGTAATCATCGACGGAACCGACATCAGCACTTTGTCATCCAAACAGATGATTGATTTCCGGCTGCACAACATCGGATTTGTGTTTCAGGCTTACAACCTGATACCGGTACTTACGGCTAAGGAAAATGCCGAGTTCATCATGCAGCTGCAAAAAAAGTCGAAAGAAGAAAGAAACAAGCGCATTGCCGAGCTTTTTGAAGCCATTGGAATCAGCGGCAAGGAAAACATCAAACCCAGCCGCCTGTCGGGAGGACAGCAACAGCGGGTGGCTGTGGCGCGGGCGCTGGCATCCAAACCCAAATTTATTCTTGCCGACGAACCCACCGCCAACCTCGACAGTAAATCAACCACCAACCTCCTTGACATTATGCGCAAGCTTAACGAAGAGGAGAACATAACATTTATCTTTTCCACCCACGACCAGCGGGTAATCGATCGTGCCAAAAGGATTATCCTGCTGGACGACGGGAAGGTGACAAAAGATACAAAGCAGTAAAAAAATGACAATTTACAAATCACAAATCCCAAATAATTCTCAAAACATAAATCTAAAAACCCGAAACTGTTTTTGTGCTTTTTTATTAGGTAATTTCTGTTTTGATGCGACAAAGGTTTTATAAACAAAATAAAACTTTACTTATTTTTACAGAATATTACACCAAAGAAGAAAACACAAAGACAAATAGTCCCGTTAGGGACGGTATATTTATAGAAAAATATTTACCAACATTTAACAGTCCCGTCAGGGACGAAATATTAGTAAGAATGGCTAACACGTACACCCAATTGTATATTCAATTTGTTTTTGCAGTTCAAAACCGGGCTTCATTGATTCAGCGTGCATGGAAAGACGAGCTTTATAAATACATAACAGGAATAGTACAAAACAATAAACATAAGCTAATTGCAATAAACGGAATGCCTAATCATGTCCATGTTTTTATTGGATATAAACCCCACCAGTTAATACCTGATTTATTACAGGATATAAAAGGGTCATCATCAACATGGATAAACAAAAAGAGATTTATTAATGGAAAATTTAATTGGCAGGAAGGTTATGGTGCTTTTTCCTATTCTCATTCTCATATTGACAGGGTTGTGAAATATATCTTGAATCAGGAACAACATCACAAAAAGAAATCATTTAGAGAAGAATATATGGAATTATTAACAAAATTTGAAATTAATTACGATGAACGATATGTGCTGAATGATATAAGCTAGCATAACGTCCCTGACGGGACTTTTTTGTTTTTTATGAATTTTTCTATAAATATTTTGTCCCTTACGGGACAACGATGTAACAATATTAACAATTGACCAAAGCAACAATTGAACAATAATAGTCATCGTATCAAAATAGGAATTAGATTTCCGATAGCTATCGAAATTGAAAGTTATTTGAGGTTTATTAGTTGTAATTGAGAAAAGAAACTTATGAGAAAAATATTAACCTTTATCCTTTTACTTTTCTCCCTGCTCGTCCGGGCGCAGGATGAAACGGACAAACCGCGCAGCTGGACATTAAACGGGTATGTAAAGTATATGCAAACCATTTCGTTTCAGCATATTGATAAACAGTGGATGACAGATAACCTGTTGCACAACCGACTAATCTTCAACTGGAATATCACCAATAATCTTACTTTTAACACCCAGATGCGAAACCGTATTTATTATGGAGAAACAGTTTCCGGTTTCCCTCAGTATCGCGATATCATCAATCAGGATTACGGCCTTGTCAACCTGACATGGAACCTTTTTGAAGGCAAATCGGTGTTTATGAACTCCACCTTTGACAGGCTTTATCTCGACTACAACCTTGGAAAATTTCAAATTACCGTGGGCAGACAGCGTATCAACTGGGGGCAATCGTTTGTGTGGAGCCCCAACGACCTTTTTAACTATTACAGCTTCTTCGATTTTGACTACGAAGAGAAACCCGGCAGCGATGCCGTGAGAGTGCAGTATTATCCTTCTTACTCATCCAAGCTTGATTTGGCTCTGAAAATTGATAGTGCCAAAAAAGTAACGGCAGCCATGCTGTACCGCTTCAACAAATGGAATTACGACATACAGTTTATGGGCGGTTGGTACAATGGCCGCGACTTTGTGGCGGGAGCAGGTTTCTCGGGAAGTCTGTTTAAAGGCGGCCTCTCCGGCGAGGTTTCTTACTTTCGTCCGCAAAAACATTTTTCCGACACCACCGGAACATGGGTTGCATCGCTGGGATACAACTACACCTTTGCCAACTCACTGATGTTGCAGTTTGAAGCCCTTTACAATGGTTATGGCAAGCAGTCGGGCAGTTTCAACCTTACGGAGTTCTATTTTATGTGGCTCACCCCTCAAAACCTATCCCTGACCAAATTCTCCTTTTTCGGACAAGTGAGTTACCCCTTTACACCCCTTTTTAGCGGAACGCTATCAGCCATGTACAACCCCAACGACCACTCTTTTTATTCGGGGCCTTCCTTAAGTTATTCGCTGATAGAAAACCTGGAGCTTTCGGTTTACGGACAATATTTCACCAGCAGCACTCCCGCCGATGAAGGCGGAAAAGGCGTATTCCTTTACTGGAGGCTGAAATGGAGTTTTTAAAAGGTGATGTTCAGAGGTTCAGAAGTTCAGAAGTTTGAAAGTTTGAATGATTGTTGATTGGAGTTTGTTTGGAATTTTGGAATTTTGCAGTAAGGGCAGGATGGTACTCAGGAGGTCCCTCGCTTCGCTCGGGATGACACCTCCTCCGATAGTTATCGGAGCTTTGGGGATAGGGTTTGACTTGGACTTTATAGAGGAGAAGTAATTGTCTAACAATTAAGTAATTTGACAATGTAACAATATAGCAATTGAACCATTGAGCAACTATTAAATCAACAACTTTATTTCACAAACTTCATCAATCCAATCCCTTCTGCGGAGGTTGTTTTTATAAAATAAACTCCTTTGGGAAGCGTGGTGATGTCTATCCGGAACCGTTTGTTTTGTACTGATGAAAATGCTTTTAATTCCTTTCCTGATAAGTCATAAAGCCGGATAGTTCCAATAGGATTATCCGATTGAATAACGATATAACTATCGGCGGGATTGGGAAACAGCACCATCTTATTTTTCCGGTTTCCCAGATTGTTAACAGCATCATAAAGCAGACACACATGATCTTCATCGGGTATATTCAGCGCGTTGGCATAGTCGGAATAGCAGGTATCGCCTCTGTTTTTCCAGATGGCATTCACTTTATAACAAATAACATCGGGTGCAGGTAAAGGAATAGAGTAGTCATTGTATTCGTAATAAGTAACCCCACCCTCTTGTGGAACCATGGCAATTTTATCATAAAGCGTGTCGGAGTCAACAGCACGATAGAGATTATATCCTAACAATGTATCATAAATACTCGGATGATCACTACCGGCACTAACCAACATAACTTCTAGGTTAAAGTTGCAATCAAAATTTTCATAATTTGAAAGTGTATCCCAATCTGCTTCATCCGATGTTTTAATTAGATCTCCATAACCGGCCACTGCAGGGCCAATATCAATTCCGGCAGGATATTCACCATATTGCTGGGAAACTATTTTATATCCAAACCAATATTCCAGATTGCCATCAATGAACAGCGAGTCGTTTATGGTGACAGTAGTCCAGGCATTCTGCTGAACACCCGAAAGAGTATCGCTGTAAATTAAACTGTCAGCACCGGCACCCGTCCAAATTTTAACAATAAAATAACCGGTTGATAGGG
>WGDP01000072.1 GCA_015493215.1 Bacteroidales bacterium
AATATGGTTACCACGCCGTCATCGACTTGTTGTGAATTGCTTTCGATTTGTATCTTTGAAATATTGAACACAGCATACCCCGGATTATACAATTAATAACCAGTATGTTGCGTCTGTTTTCAGGATTAAAAAAAGCTGTGTTTTTTGGATGCCGGAACCGGATAGACGGTGTTTCCCGGTTTCTGAATCCGGCAAAATCATCATGATTTTGCCGGATTTTTTTAAAAAAGTTCCAGCTGTTGGGGGGTGTCAGGCTTGGGGGCTTCTTGTGGCCCCCTGAAAAATTCCATCATCCCGAATTGTTTGTCCGTAAGGGTAAAAATGATGACCTCGCCTTTGGGCGGCAGCGAAAATTTTACCCGTTTGATATGTACCTCTGCATTTTCGCGGCTGTTGCAATGGCGCACGTAAATAGAAAACTGCAGCATGCTGAAACCGTCCTGTTGCAGCTTTTTCCGGAAAAGGGCAATATTTTTCCGGTCGCGTTTTGTTTCGGTCGGCAGATCGTAAAAAACAAAAACCCACATAATCCGGTATTGGTTTAGTTTTGAAAGGGAGCCCATAACTGGTTAATTGAATTCGGGATAAGCAATTTTTCGCCTTTCACCTTCAAAACATTGCATAAGCGAAGCAGTGGTTTGCTGCATGCCCACCATAAGCGGACTGCTGTTACCGTTGATGGTGATATCCGTTACCGGCAGTTGCAGCAGGTCGCGTTTTATTTCTGTTGTCAGTTCGCCCGAAAAAGTTTCTTTATCGGTTATGTTCAGTACCAGGCGGTCCACATAAGGCCGGTAGGGTTCCATAATGTCGTCGGCCAGGCAATAGGCATCGTATTTGTTGCGGTGATGAATGCCCAAGGCCGGCAGCATACCGCTGGCTACCAGCGAACGCGCCACCACCGCCCGCAATATGGCGTAGCCGTAGTTCAGCAGGTTGTTGGGCGGGGCGCCGAACCGCCCTCTTTTAAAGGTACTGTCGAAAAGTTTTTGCCAATAGTAGGCGGCTGCCCGTCCTTCGTAATTGTCCGGGTCGCCGCTTTTGACCTGCGAAGCCCAGTACGCCATATTTTCGGCCTCAATGCCCTGTTGCCGGAGCAGTGCAGCCTGGTTCCTGATTTTCTGTTTTATGGTCTGTTGCCACAGGCTTTTTTTGAGCGGTTTGCTGGCATTTACCTGAAAATACAGTTTTTGGGTGTAGGTAGTATGCGTGGCCATAGGCAACAAAAGGCCCAGTGGCAAATGGCTGGCATCGTTTACCAAAACGGCCGCATTGTTGGCTGTCAGCGCCTGAAGGACCGGTTGTGTAATTTTAATCTGGTAATGGTCCAAAATAACCAAGCCAATGTCTTCCACCGGAACAGTTTTTTCCACATCATTTTCCAACGAAACCACCAACTGGTCTTTTCGTTTGAACAAATAACAGGGGTTGCCGAAATAAAGGGTTCGTTTGATCATAATAAGTTTTTTATTTAGTATTCGCCAACATATACTATTCTGCCTAGATGATTTAGACGTACTTTAATAATACCTTTTAAATTAGCAGGAGTTTGAATAAAGTGATAAGTGAATCCTGCCAGCATTTTCTTGGCTTTTAATAATTCATTATCAACTACTTTTGTTTCAAGGTGATGATTGAAAACATAATTTTTTTTAGATATTTTTTGTACCCTGAACAAATGCGGGCTTACGAAAGATGCATTTTCCGGATTTAACAAATCAAGTTCGTTAGGGTCAAAATCTGGGGAAGGAAACACAAAATATTCGTTTTGTTTTAGAGTGAACATGAATTTCCATCCCAAATCTGCATTAAATTGTTTGTCGATTACAGGCAGGCCTTGCCTTTTTCTTTCCACGGCTTCGAAAAATGAAACCACTTTTTCGTGCCACTTTCCCTGTTCATCTTCATAAATGGCTACGTGATGATTGTTGCCTGTGTTAACAAAATCGACCGGTAACCTTTGTCCGTTTTCATCAGTGATGAAATTTCCGAGATGATCTTTTTTGGAATGAAGGGGTATGGCATGGGTTACCCCGGTTATGGTAACGCGTTTGATGGATATTCCTTTTTCTTCGTTGAGCCAAATTGGATTCTCTTCCAGATTTGAAAATGCCTTTTTTGCATCACCGTTGTATTCCGCTAATCTGTTATTTAATATTCTTTTAATGCCCGCATCAATTATTTTGTCAATTTTCAGATCCGGTGTAATGTCTTTTCGGATGGTGTAGAAGCCTTCGAACCAAACCAGTTTAACCTTTTCCGGCACTTTAAAATCATTGGACTCATCAATGAAAACAGGATTTTTTGAAATCGCATTCTTACCGCCAAAGGCCTTTTTGGGATTTCCATCGTATTGCTTCAACCTGTTCAGTAAAGCTTTCCGGTAAACAGGATTTGTTACTTTTTCTATCTTTTCAGAAGTAAAGGTTGTCCCAACTTTTTCAATTTTTGTTTTGTATTTTCTGATTTTACCGTATATGGTTTCATTATGTAGCTGACCTCTGGGGGTTAACTGTACTTTTTCTATGTATTTGTCTTTCCCGGTTTTAATTTTGTTCTTGTTGCGCGTAACCACTTTGTTTTTTGCTTTAAATGAAACCAATATGCTTTCCAAATGTTTTTTTGCCTCGTTTCTAAACTCGTTTATGGGTACAGGCGGTTTAAATAATAATTTTCCGTTTTTATCACGGTACAAATATTTTTTTTCGATACCATAAATTTCGTGATGTTTATTATTGTTAAGGTCACTGCGGGCGGCCAAATTGTTCAGGTATTGAACATGACTGTAAGAGGTAAAGGCCACAGTGAGGGCATCCATAGCATGGTGGCGGTGGTCGTTACGTTTTGTCCAGTCTGTAATTTGTTTTTCCGGCCGGCCATTTTTTCCCGGAATGGTTTCCACAAGCCCTAATCTTTCATATTTAGGCAAATTGATTTCTTTCAGGACATTTACCAATTGCCAGTCGCTGCGTAACCTGCTGGTAATGCTTCCTGTAGTGGTATTTACAGTTCTGACCACTTCTTCCAACATTTGTTTGGCTTTTTTGGCAATATACTGGCTGTTACGCAAATCCCGTTCAATAAAATCTTCCGGAATTTTAGAGGAAGGCATCAGTAGTTTTTCATGTTTTGATTTGGATATTTTCTTGTTCCGGTACAGGTTTCTAATTCGCGATTTATAGTGCTCAAATTCGTCCTGACTCAAATACTTTTTTAGAAAATCATAAGCGGTATCATTGCCTTTTTCAATATTTACTTTCCTTGCCGAAAGAGTTTTATTTGAAAAAGAATCATCAAAGAGTTTTGCTTTGGGAATAATGTGCTCAATATCGAACTTATTAGAGAATAGTTCTTCTTTAGGAATATAGGTGTTTGTATAAAGGGTTTTATAACCGTTGGTCTCCAGTTCTTTCCACAGCTTGTATTTTATTATGTCGTTTCGGGTCACTTTTATGATGTGAAATTCATCCCGGAGAATTTTTCTTATATTGTTGTTTTCTGTCGTAGATTTTCTGATAGACTCAGTCATTTTTTGGCGTTCGGAAGCACTTTTTTTAAGTTCACGGGCCAGTTCAATTCTTATTTCATCTGGTTTACCCAGTTCTTTGTCTTTTATTATGGCATTAATTACATTGACCATTTGGTTCAGAATCTTTTCAACTACCGGGTTTCGCAGGCTGTTTTTTGGTAAAAGCGTAAGTTCATCTTTTAGAAGCCGGGTTTCCCGTTCTTCTTTGGTTAGCGAAGAAGAATGGTTGTATCCTGCAAACAAACAGGCGACATCGTAAGTATTTCCTTCTTTTAAAAAAGGCAGGATTTTACGAATGGCTTTTGAGGAAAGGCCGCCGTAGTTTGCCTGAAGGGGTATATCTGCAATCAGTTTGGCATACTCTTTTTTAAAGCCGAATTTCTCGGCAATTCTTCCGGCCAGCTTGTTGTCATCTTCGGATGAATAAAGCAGATGCCAGAGTTGCATAATCGGTTGTTTGTCAAAATCATCGCCTGATAATTCCGTATTGAAAAACAATATCTGTGTATCTATACCCAAATCAAGGAATTTGGAGCTGATTGTTTCGTTGATTTCACTGGCCCGCATTTTGGAAAAATTCAGCTCTTCGCCTTCGAAATTCAGTATTTTTTCATAGGCCTGATACAATACGCTGTTTGTACGGTTTCCCTCCAGGTCGGGATAGTTCAGTTCATATTCTTTAGGATGTTTTACAATCAGTTTTAACACCTCTGTCGAAGAAAGCTTTTCCCTGATGTTCAATTCTTCAAAAAGCGCTTTTTTAGTATCCAAATCCAGTATGAACTCTTCCCTTGTGTCAATTTGTTTAATCACAACATTGTTTAAAACCTGCCAAATTTTAAATTCCTGAAAAAGCGGGGAGGATTTGGGGATTACTTTGTGGTGTTTTTCAAATTCACAATTACTAATGAGGTGTTTTTGAGATTTTAACCTTCTTTGATAAAAGATGATGACATCACGAATCTCTTTTTTCAGATGGTCGGTGAGTAAATCAGGATAGTACTTTTTTTGTGTTTCCCATATTTTTTCAAATTCGTCCAGATAGTCTTGCCTGTAAAAAATCTGGTTTTTAAGTTGGGTATGCGGGTTGGCTTTTATTTGTTCGTACAAATATTGTCCTACCGTTTGGTTGTTGAAAAACAGGGTTTTGCTCCGGTCGCTAATGGCTCCGAGATAGTCGCTGGAGCTGTTAATTTTTGAATTAACATCCACAATAACATAGGCCAATTCTTCTCTTGTCAGTTCTCTCGAGAGTGCTTCGCTTCGCCATTGGTAGCTTTGAAGTTTCACCTTTTCCCTTTTTCCTTTGTTTTCTGCAGTATAAATCCCATATTTTCCGAGGAATATCGATGATGTTTGTTTTTTCCCTTTGTTTTCAATTTGCTTCCGAAACTCAGGAGTAAGAATATCGGGATGGAATTGTTTTTGAAATTCCCATATTTTGCTTAATTCATATTCCAAATCAGAGCGGTAAAAATCAGGTATGTACTTTTTATTGTTCGTAAGCCTTTCATATACATATTGTCCCGGAGTTAACTCATTTTCACAAATATATTTTGCAATTTCCATTCCATCTACAGCTTTGCCCTCTTCTGGGGATTTTGTCTTCCGGTTGCTTTTATAGCCCCTTTTTTTATTAATCATCAATAAAATACGGGCAATATCTTCTTTTGTAACTTGTTGTTTTGCGGCCAGTGCCCTTATGCGCAGCATACTATAAGTTGAATTTTTTCCGGTTTCTGTCAGGGGAGTGTTGTCATAAATAAAATGATTTTCTTTGAGAACCTTTATTAATTCTTTTCTTCGGAGTTGAAAACGGTCCAAATTACGTCGCATACCACGTTTTAACGTCCTTTCGGCGTTAGTTGAAACAGGTTTGCCTTTCTCAAAATCCAGTTCTTCGTCTGTGGTTAAAGGAATAACACGGACGCCTAATTTAACAATGGCAGATTTTTCATTTTCGTTTTCTGCTTCATTTACAAATGCCCACCCTATGGAAGTAGTTCCCAAATCTAGTCCTAGAATCTTTTTCATAATATCTTGGGTTTAAAATATTTTCTTACCTTTGTGGTACAAATCGAGCAATTCACAATAAGGATTATTCCGTTGTGAAAACATTCAAAGCGGTCTGGAGAAATCCGGGTCGCTTTTTTGTTGGCGTTTGTCCGGTGCA
>WGDP01000073.1 GCA_015493215.1 Bacteroidales bacterium
CGATGCTCAAAATTATGAAACTCATCATAGCTTGCAGCAGCAGGTGACAAAAGACAAACTCCACCCAAAGGGGTAACTTTTTTTATAACTTCAAAAGCCTGCTTAAGATTGGCTACCTCAAAAAGAGAGGATGCTATTTTATCATCATTTTGAATTAAAGCAATCATTTTTTTACCGGCAGGCCCTGTAAAAATCAGATTGTTAACAGGATGGCTTTCCAAAAAACCAACAAGTTTGGAAAAGTCAAGCCCACGGTCGAAGCCACCAAGTATTAAGGTATCCACTTTCCCCACAGCTTGAATTGCTGCTATGGCGGATTCGGGAATGGTGGAAATGCTGTCGTTGTAAAACCGAATACCGCCATGTACACCGAGATACTCAAGTCGGTGAGGCAAAGGCTTAAAAGTAGTGGCGGCTTTAAAAGCTGACACGGCATCAATCCCAAAAGGTTGAACCGCCAAAATGGCTGCTTTTACATTGTTTAAATTGTGTGCACCTTTTAGATTTAAAGCCTCAGGTAAAATATCCGCTTCGTTTTCAAAGTATTTAATTACTGATTTAACTTTTGTCAATTCGCTTGATAACTTATTGGAAGCCACCAGTAAATCATCCTGTTCAAGAAATTTTGTAATGTTTAATTTGGCTGTTTTGTACGCCTCAAAACCGTTAAAATGATCAAGATGCTCAGGAAATATGTTTAACAAAACAGCCACCTTTGGCGAATGATGTACATACTCCAGTTGGTGTGCCGACATCTCAAAAACCGCCACTGCATCCTTGTCTATTTCATCAATTCTATCGAGTGGCGGGATACCGATATTTCCCAAAAGGATAGCCCTCTTGTTGTTCTCCTTTAATATATGCGTAATAAGGCTGGCAGTCGTACTTTTTCCTTTGGTTCCGGTTACGCCAATGGTTTGCTTTCCGTAAAACTGCAAAAACAGGTCGGTTTGCGAAGTTATTTTTTCTTTATCGGCACAATGAACATCTTTCAATGAAATCCCCGGCGACTTAAAAATCAGGTCATATTCCTTCAAGCCGGTTAAATAGTCATTTCCAAGATGAAATTCCAAAAAAGAGTCGTTAACAAGTTTTTCCTTTACCAACAGATTTCCATCGGCAACCCCTAGCAACTTTTTAGGAAAAGCCTTGCGCAGCCATTTATAGCTTGAAAACCCTTCGCGGCCTAACCCGAGCAATAAAATCTTTTTATCTTTTAATTTTCTGAATAAATCTTCCATGCAGCCACCATTTATCAAGCAAACGAAATCTTTTTCAAACTATTTTTCAACACCGGTAGATACTTTTCGGGCAGATTATGCTCAGTGTTAAAAGCCTCCAATAAATTGAACATCGCACTGCGTGCAGACTTGTTGTAGGATATCCCCGTTAACAATCCAGGCAAGGGAGCAGCATGATTTTGAGCGATATAACTCACTGCAGCGTTTACTTCATCGGGGGTACCCACACATTCAAACGGCTTTACATTGGCAACGCCGGTTAATTCATCAAATATTGTTTGTAATGATTTATCGTCAAGCAACTCTTTACCAAAAATACTTTTCAGCTTGTCGTCACCCAAAAAAGGCCCTAAAATAATGCGGGTAAAAAGGCACTTGGGACAATGGCCGCACCAACTATCGGTTTTGCTGCCAACGTTGCAACTTCTAAATGAAAAGTGATGATGTTCAAACTGCGAAAACAGTGCACCAATCTGAAGTTCGTTCAGTGGCCTTAAAAAGCTAAAATAATGCACATCAGGCGTAATATATTGGGAAAAATAGTTGATAAAATCCTTTTCAAATTCAAACGATTTTGAATACTGATGATTAATGTTTGAGCCGGGAACCGTACTTTCGTTGGCACTGCTTTCGTTTGACAAGGCAATGTATTTTACCCCTGACAGAACAGCTGTAAGCGAGGTTACGAAAGCCAATAAAGCCGAAAAAGGTGTGTGGCCATTTAAAAATCCGCGGTTGTTTAATTCAAGTAGTTTTTTGTCGATGGTTCGGTTAACCACAATGGAGTCATCCATGGTAAAACCAGCGTTTTCAATACTTCTAACAACTGCTTCGCGTGGATTTAAAGCCATGGGGATTACTTTATCGCCTGTATTTTTTAATAGCTCGAGGGTCACCACCGAATCCTTTCCGCCCCCCACGGGAACCAATACTGCCTCACTATTTAAAGATGTTGGCTCAGGCTCTAACATACTTCCTTCCGATTCAATCTTCATAAAATCATTCTGAGAAGTAACTATCCCGTTTAGGTAAAAAAACTCACCAAGTCCGTTAAAATAGAGTTTTTTCCAAAAACGCACCTGCTCGTCGGATAAACTGTGTGGCTTAATTATCACTTTTGGCGGGCAGGCGGCCTTCCAGTAACTGATTAACTCAACCATACCTATATGAAAAACCAAATTCCTTAAAAGAGAATCCGGCATACTGTAAAACCGGTAAAAGTTCCTGCTTTCAATTTTAAATGAAGGGCGGAAAATAGTTTTATCGTTGAGTATAAAAGTAAATTCAGCTTCTAAAGATCCATTTTTTACTTTAAATGAATAGGCGTGATATTCAAAAGTTTGATACTTTTGCCTCAGATTTAAAAACTTGTTGTGATTTTGGATGACACTCAAATTTATGGCTTGTTTTTTGTTTTAAAATAATTTGACACAAAAATACGTTAATTCTAAAGAACAGCAGAAATTTTATAATGGGCGAATCGAACAAAATATTTCAAATTAAAAGTAACGGCCTTGAGCCTGCCAAAGGAAAACTACTCCTTTCGGAGCCGCTTATGGGAGATTACTATTTTGGACGATCGGTTGTTTTGCTTGCCGAGCACAACGAGGAAGGCTCGTTTGGCGTTATATTAAACAAACCTGTTACTGCTAAATTTAACGATGTAATTAAAGATTTCCCTAAGTTTAACACCAACATATACATTGGCGGTCCTGTTGAGGTGAATAAGCTTTTTTATATTCACACGCTTGGAAACCAGATTAATGGAGCCGTTAAAATTACTGACGATTTATATTGGGGTGGCGATTTGGAAGCGGTAAAAGAGGCCATTTATCTCGGGCTTGCCTCCAACGATAACTTTCGCTTTTTTATTGGTTATTCCGGATGGGATGCCAATCAGCTCAATACCGAGCTGAAACGCAACTCATGGATTGTTACCGAAGCCAAAAAAGATTTTTGTTTTGGTATCCGCCCTACCGAAATGTGGGAATCATTTATGAAAAATCTCGGAGGAAAATATTCGTATTGGACCAAATTTCCCGCTGATCCAAATCTGAATTAGCCATTTTACTTTTTAGTTTAGAAAAAGCTTTTCATTGATTTATCCTTATAAGGAATTACTTTACCTTTGTAACAAATCAACTCCATCTTCTTATGAAAGCAATTGGAAAAGTAATTATTAGTATGATTTTTCTAAGTTTTAGTTTTCCGGCCATAGCCCAATTTTCGGCAGGTACATTTGTCGGGTTAAATTTTGGGAAATTAACCGGTGATGCGCCAAGTGGAGGCTATTACGCATCAAATCATGGAATAAATACCGGCGTTATGATTGACATTCCGGTAAGCAGTAAAGTAAAATTGAGTTTGCAGCCATCCTATTCACAGGAGGGCACAAAAGTATTTTATTCACAAGGGCGATATGTCGATCCCATCGACAGTATTCAACTGCGGCTAAATTATTTTTCGCTGCCACTAATGGTTAAAGTTCAAAGCTTAAACAAGCATTTTTATGCTGTGGGCGGGCTTGAAGCCGGTTTTTTATCAGGTTACAAACTTACAAGCCACGAACAATTGTTGTCAAATCAACTATCTGTTGCCAAATTTAATCTTGCTGCACATTTTGGTGCCGGTTATCGTATATTTTTTGGCTATCCCGTATTATTTATTGAGCTGCGCTATACTCAGGGTCTTATTAACCTTACAGATGAGCCGGTTGACAAAAGTTATATTCCACGGGTTAAAACCAATGGAATGAAATTACTTATCGGTATTGAATTACCCCTGTCGAAACAAGAAAAACAATAAACGTTTATAAACCTCCAATGCGTTACTCATGAAAAAGATTTTTATAATTTGCCTCTTGATAAGTATTTCCATAACGGGATATTCGCAAAGCGATACCAACTCATTTTTTAAAAAAGACAAGTTAAACGGCCATGTTTTTCTTAATTATGCCCGTTATAACAGTCCGTTTATTTCCACAAACCTTAAAATAAATGTAGGCACCGGCAGCACTTCTGTTATAACAATTCCGCCTATGGAAGTTGACGGGATTGTTACGCCTGCCATTTACGGAACCATTATGTTTGCCGAAGCCTCATTAAACTATCAACAAAAGTTTACACCATGGCTTTCACTAAACATTCATTCTATTTCGGTGGGAAGATTTGGAACGGATGCTTTTTCACTTTTGTTTGATGGCGTTAATACAATTTACGGTGGAAGTATCGGATGGAAAATAAGGATGTTTAAATCTGAGAAACTTATTGTATCTTCAAATATTTTTGTGGAAAATTTAAGCGGAAATTTTATTAATATCCGACAATTTGTAAACGATATCATTGATAGTGTTCCCAATGCTTCTCTTATAAAAAACATTCCGACTTTAACGGGAGGGGTTAATGTAAAAGGGGCTTATGCCTTTAACCAAACCTTTGGCATACAGGCAGAAATACAAATGACTTACGGCGAAACTTATATTCGTGATAATGAAAGGCTTGAAGTCAAAACAAGCCTTTTGGGCGAAACAGATTTTTATCCGAGGTATCAATTCCCATTGGGATTAGGATTGGGATATATGCTTTCATCAACTCCCGAAATATCAATGAAAAACGAAGATTATATAAGCCTTGGTATTTTAAAATTGGCCTATACAGGCTCCCCCGATTATGACTTAGGATTGGAATTTATGACTTACAAAATGAAGCTCGACGAACAAATTAAAGATCCGTTTGTTACTCAGGTTATCTTCTCGTTTAAATTTTATTTTTAATCCGCTTTCCTTATGAAAAAATTATCCGTAATTTTAATTGCAGCTTTTGTTTTTGCCGTTATTCCTAAAATTCTTAACGCAAAACCATTTCAGTCCACACAATCCGATACGCTAACCATTAGCCAAAAAATTGACAAGGCATTTACCCCTTTTTCGAAAGCACTCGGTGATGTTTTGTTTTTCGATCCTTTTACCGCAGTTGGTATATACGATGACCAGGTTTATGATAGTAATGGCAAACCTGTTTTAAATGACAATAACGAACCGGTAAAGGCACCGTTACGGTTAATTGTTCTTTGGTTGCTTGCAGGAGGTATCTTTTTTACAATCTATTTAAAATTTATCGGGCTGCGAGGCATAAAACATGCCATAGATATTTTAAGGGGTAAGTATGCCAAAAAGGGATTAAAAGGTGAAGTAAAACCCTATCAATCGGTAACAACAGCACTTTCGGCAACAGTGGGCATGGGCAATATTGCCGGCGTTGCGCTTGCCATTGGCATTGGCGGCCCCGGGGCTACCTTTTGGATGATTATGGCAGGCCTGCTTGGCATGTCGCTAAAATTTGCCGAGTGCACGCTTGGCATTAAATATCGAAAATACAATAAAGACGGCTCGGTGTCGGGCGGCCCCATGTACTACCTTAAACGAGGCCTGGAGAAAAGAGGTAAAGCTATGGGAAAATTTGGTGTTTTTCTTGCCTTTTTGTTTGCGCTTACGGTGATGGGAGGTTCAATTGGCGGTGGCAACATGCTACAGGCCAATCAGGCTTTTAACCAGCTGGTATATTTCTTTCCCAACATTCAACATTATGGCGCAATTTACGGTGTTTTTCTTGCCATGTTGGTAGGTGCGGTTATCATAGGCGGCATCAAAAGTATTGGTAAAGTTACCGAAAAAATTGTACCCCTTATGGCAGGAATATACATAACGGCAGCACTTATAATAATAGGTATAAATTTCCATAATACCGGCCATGCTCTGTGGCTCATATTTCACAATGCGTTTGAGCCTGACGCCATAAAAGGCGGCATAATCGGTGTAATGATTTATGGCATTCAACGTGGCGCTTTTTCCAACGAAGCGGGTATGGGTAGCGCTGCCATCGCTCATTCGGCTTCACAAAACGATGAGCCTGTTAGCGAAGGCATTGTTGCATCACTTGAACCTTTTATTGATACCGTTGTAATTTGTACCATGACTGCACTTGTACTTATTTTTACCGGTTTTTCCGAAAACACTCAGGGACTTGAAGGGGTACAACTAACTTCGGCAGCCTTTGCCTCGATAATTTCGTGGTTTCCTTATGTACTTCTGATTGCCGTTACTCTTTTTGCCTTTTCAACCATCATTTCATGGTCGTACTACGGTTTAAAAGGATTTGATTATCTGTTTGGCGGATGGGGCGAAAAATTGTTTGGCTCACGAAAGGTTACCAGCATTATTTTTCAACTGTTGTTTTTGCTGTTTGTAATTATTGGTGCTTCCACCGATATTTTAACGGTGATGGAGTTTTCGGATATGATGATTCTTGTGATGGCCATTCCCAACATATTGGGACTGTTGATTATGGCACCTGAAATAAAAAGCGACCTAAACGATTACTGGCGAAGATTAAAATCGGGAGAGATTGAAAAACAGCACAATTAACTCAAAATCTTAGTCTGTACAAGGGTAAAAAATATTTTTAAACACCCTCTATCTGGTTTGATTATGAATTAACAACAACTCTTTGTTTTTTCTACTGTTTTTCCCACATCTATATTGAATATTATCTACTTTTGTGAATTATTTAACAATTGATATAAACCGAAGAAAAATATATTTTTTTCAGCATAATTGTTAATTCTCTAACACATAATTATTTGTTAATATGACAATAGAAGATAATATACAGTTGTTACTAAGTAAGCGCGAGGAGGCTAAACTTGGTGGCGGTGCCAAACGCATTGAAGCGCAGCACAAAAAAGGAAAATTTACAGCACGCGAACGAATTGAGTTGCTTTTGGACGAAGGCAGTTTTGAAGAGTTCGACATGTTTGTGAGTCATAACAGCCACGATTTCGGGCTGGAAAAGCAGCAATACCTTACCGACGGTGTAATAACCGGATACGGAACTATTGACGGCAGAGTAGTTTATGTTTTTTCGCAGGATTTCACCATTTTTGGCGGTTCGCTTTCCGAAACCATGGCACGTAAAATTTGCAAAGTGATGGATCAGGCGCTAAAGGTGGGTGCCCCCATAATAGGCATAAACGACAGTGGCGGGGCACGCATTCAGGAAGGTGTTAAAAGTCTGGCAGGCTATGCTGAAATTTTTCAACGCAACATCATGGCTTCGGGAGTTATTCCGCAGCTGTCAGCGGTATTTGGCCCTTGTGCAGGCGGAGCTGTTTACTCGCCGGCACTCACCGACTTTATTCTTATGAGCCGCGATAGCAGCTACATGTTTGTTACCGGCCCCAAAGTGGCAAAAACGGTAACCGGTGAAGACATTACAACTGAGGAGTTGGGTGGTGCCGATGTACATGGCAAAAAATCGGGGGTATCGCACTTTATTGCCGACAGTGAAGAAGAGGGCATCTTAATTTTAAGAAAACTAATCTCATTTCTGCCGCAAAACAACCTTGAAGATCCACCGTTTGTGTCAACCAACGACACCATTCACCGAATGGAAGATTTACTCAACGAAATCATTCCTCAAAACTCCAATCAACCCTACAATGTTAAGGATGTAATCTTTTCCATTGTTGACAACGGCGAATTTCTTGAGGTTCAGCGTCATTACGCCATGAACATTGTTACCGGCTTTGCCCGCTTTAACGGCATGCCGGTGGGTATTGTTGCCAATCAGCCGGCCTATTTGGCGGGGGTGTTGGATATAAATGCATCGCGTAAAGCTGCACGATTTGTAAGGTTCTGCGATGCTTTTAACATACCCATTGTTACGCTTGTGGATGTACCGGGATTTTTGCCCGGAAGTAATCAGGAGTTTGGCGGAATCATTATTCACGGTGCAAAGCTGCTTTTTGCTTATGGCGAGGCTACTGTTCCCAAAATAACAGTTACTTTACGAAAATCGTATGGCGGTGCACATGATGTGATGGGATCGAAACAGCTGCGCGGCGACATTAATTATGCCTGGCCATCGGCTGAAATTGCCGTGATGGGAGCATCCGGTGCCACCGAAATTCTTGAAGGAAAAAACATTGGCAAATTAAAAACCGAAGCGGAAAAAGCAGCCTATACAAAAGAAAAAGAAGAGGAATACAGCCGTAAATTTTCTAACCCTTACGAAGCTGCCCGCTATGGCTTTATCGACGATGTAATTGAGCCACGCAACACACGATTTCGCATTATCAGAGCCTTGCAAACCCTTGCTACCAAAAAGGATTCCAATCCTCCAAAAAAGCATTCAAACATCCCACTTTAACTTTAATAAATTAACCGTCATGTTTCTTGAGATTCAAATACCTGCAACAATTGAAGAAGGAATTGTGATAGCATTCACAGGTTATGCCATTGTTTTTTTGGCACTACTCCTTCTATTCTATCTGTTTAGCGGCCTGTCGAAATTTTTAAGCTGGCAAATAAGGCAAAACCTTATCAAAACCGGCCGATTTCCAAAGCACATCAAAAAGGAGGATGACCTCCACATTAGTGGCGAAACGGCAGCAGCCATTGCCATGGCCATCTATTTATGCCGCGATTTACACGATGACGAAAGCAATGTACTCACCATCAAAAAAATATCAAAAGTATATTCACCCTGGAGTTCAAAAATTTATGGAATAAACCGGTGGAGAAAATCATAGCTGAACGTAACTTATAAAATATCAATCAGACAGAAAATCATCAGATGAAAACATTCAATTTTATAATCAGAGGTACCGAATACGAAGTAGAGATTAAAAGCCTCGAAAACAGCATTGCCAAAATAGAGGTCAACGGCTCGCTGTATAATGTTGAGCTTAAAAAGGAGATGAATACTTCAAAAACACCTGTTTTGGTGCGCAAACCAGTGGTGTTACCTCCCGGTTCGGAACAGATTAAAAAACAATCGGGAATTTTTAAAGTGAAAGCTCCCCTACCCGGCAATATTATGAAAGTATTTGTAAAAGAGGGCGACTCGGTTAGTGTTGATGACAACCTTTTAATTTACGAAGCCATGAAAATGGAAAACACTTTAAAAGCCGATAAGGCGGGAACCGTAAAATCGGTGGCAGTAAAAGAGGGCGAAGCGGTGCTGCAAGATGCGGTTTTAATGGAAATTGAATTGTAATCCTGAAAATACACAGACATGAAACCTCAATATAAAAAGGCGCTTACCGTAGCTGCAGCTATTGTTGTGCTGTTTATTGTTCATACCCTGCTGCACCAAACCAACAGCTTTGCCGCTCCTGTATCGGCAGCTGGCATAACTTCTGCAGAAAATTCAGGTTTAAATTTCGGTGCAGAAGTTCTTAACGGCATTCAGAAATTTATCAGCTTTACAGGATTTAGAAATGCCTCTTCCGGAAACCTTATAATGATTGCCGTAGGGTTACTGTTTATCTTTCTTGCCATCCGGTTCGACTATGAGCCGCTGCTTTTGGTTCCAATCGGAACCGGTATCATCATTGGTAATATTCCGTTTTTTCAGGATGGAGGCATCAATCTTCAACTGGGAATTTATCAGCAGGGCAGCGTACTAAATTATTTGTACTACGGGGTGGTAAAGGGTATTTATCCGCCTTTGATTTTTCTGGGAATTGGCGCCATGACCGACTTTTCTTCATTAATTTCCAGTCCACGACTTATTTTATTGGGAGCAGCTGCGCAGGTGGGCATCTTTCTTACTTTTTTAGGGGCACTCTATCTTGGTTTTAACATGCCCGAAGCCGGAGCCATCGGCATCATTGGGGGAGCTGACGGCCCAACGGCCATCTTTCTGTCTTCAAAACTTGCCAACGGCAGTATTGTCCACGGACTTCAAACAAAAAACCTCATCGGCCCTATTGCCATTGCAGCCTATTCGTACATGGCACTTGTTCCGGTAATACAACCTCCGGTAATGCGGCTTCTTACCAACAAAAAGGAGCGCACCATTCGCATGAAACCGGCAAGGGCGGTTAGCAAACGCGAAAAAATTATTTTCCCCATCGTTGCGCTTATTTTAACCACCTTTATCTCACCGGGAGCACTGCCTTTGCTGGGGATGCTTTTCTTCGGAAATCTTTTAAAGGAGAGCGGGGTAACCAAACGGCTTGCTGACACTGCCCGCACCTCGTTAATTGACATTGTAACCATCCTATTGGGTTTAACCGTGGGTGCATCAACCCAGGCGGATGTATTTTTAACATCGCAATCTATTTTGATATTTGTACTGGGGGCACTATCGTTTGTTGTAGCTACTGCAGGAGGGGTAATTTTTGCCAAAGTGATGAACCTGTTTTCATCATCCGACAATAAGATTAATCCCTTAATAGGCGCTGCCGGTGTTTCGGCCGTGCCCGACAGTGCCCGCGTGGTTCAAACCGAAGGATTACGCTACGATTCGACTAATCATTTGTTAATGCACGCCATGGCTCCCAATGTGGCAGGCGTAATAGGCTCTGCCGTTGCCGCAGGTATTATGATGAGTTTTTTAATGTAGCGTCATCCGGTAAAAAATAGTAAATTTGCAGGCAAAACAGTATCTTTATGGAAAAACAGGAAATTGTAACCAACTGGCTATATCGATATACAGGGCTTCCTTTGGAAAAGTTTGGAGAGTATATTTTGCTGACAAACTTTAAGCATTACCTTGATCTTTTTGCCGAATGGAATCATGTTGAAGTGGTAGGTGAAGATAATCCCATGCCATGTGCCACTTCCGATAACATTACCATGATTAATTTTGGTATGGGAAGTGCCAACGCCGCAACAGTAATGGATTTGCTAAGCGCAATTAAACCAAAAGCCGTACTCTTTCTGGGAAAATGCGGGGGGTTGAAAAAGAAAAATGAAGTGGGTGACTTTATTTTGCCCATTGCGGCCATTCGGGGCGACGGAACTTCATTGGATTATTTTCCGCCTGAAGTACCTGCTTTGCCGGCATTTAACATGCAAAAGGCCATTTCAACCACCATTCGCGATATGGGTCGCGACTATTGGACAGGTACCGTATTTACCACCAACCGGCGTGTGTGGGAACACGATGAAAAGTTTAAAAGCTATCTCCGTAAGGTAAGAGCCATGGCCATTGACATGGAAACAGCTACCATTTTTTCAGTGGGATTTTACAATAAAATTCCCACCGGCGCGCTGTTACTGGTTTCTGACCAGCCCATGGTTCCCGAAGGAATTAAAACCTCCGAAAGTGATAAAAAAGTAAACGACAACTTTGTTGACGACCATATTAAAATAGGTATCAATTCGTTAAAACAGCTTATCAATAACGGACTTACGGTAAAACATCTTCGTTTTTAATGGCAGCAAATATCTCATTCGAGCAGTTGATGCGCAACCTTGTTAACAGGGTTTACAGTCCCATTTATTTTTTACATGGCGAGGAGGCGTATTACATTGACGAGGTAATTTCATACATCGAAAACAATGTGATTGAAGAGGCCGACCGGGCTTTTAACCAAACAGTGGTTTATGGCCGTGATGTAACGGCTCGCGATATTGCTGACAGATGCCGGGTGTATTCTATGCTGGGTAACTATCAGGTAATTATAGTTAAAGAAGCACAGGATTTAACTGCCAACAACCGCAAGCTGGACGATTTGGAGCCGTACATTGAAAACCCGCAGGAAAACACCATCCTTGTAATGGGTTACAAATATAAAAAGCTGGATAAACGAAAGAGCTTTTACAAGAAGTTGAAAAAATCGGATAAGGTTACCTTTTTGGAAACAAAAAAGGTTTACGACAACCAAATTCCGGGATGGATTGACAAATATGTAAAGGACAAAGGATATAGTATTGATGTTGTTTCAACCCGTTTGCTGGCCGATTATGTGGGAAGTGATTTAAGCCGGCTGGTTAACGAAATTAATAAGCTGTTTATTACTGCAAACGACACAAAAAGCATTACTCCCCAAACCATCGAAACCAACATTGGTATCAGCAAAGATTTTAACATCTTTGAGCTTACAAAAGCGTTGGGAACCAGAAATGTTTTTAAAGCGCAGCAAATTGTTCATTATTTTGAAGCCAATCCAAAGGACAATCCGTTACAGATGATTACCGTGATGCTTTACCATTTTTTTGTAAAAGTATTTTTATATCATCGGTTTAAAAATGGCAATCCGCGCGAAATTGCCTCTTCAATTGGTGTTAACCCGGCATTTGTTAACGATTATGCTATGGCAGCGCGGAATTATCCTCCCGGGGTTATCCGAAAAATTATTTCCGAAATTCGTATGCTCGATTTAAAAAGCAAGGGCTATGGCTCAGTGGATGCCAAGGATTACGGCCCGTTGTCGGAGTTTGTTTTTAAGTGTATCCACGGGGTGTTTTTGTAGCTTTTTCCGGCAAGGCTATTAATTTTTATACTGTAGGCCAGGTTAAATAATTGATTTATTCCATTTTTAATGTAACAATTTATTTAGAAATATATTGCCTGTGTAGTTGGGGGATTATCCCATTGAAAACAAAACCTGACTGTATTTTAATAGTACACTGATTGGACTGATAGAACTGATTGTTATGATAAGAAAGAAAAAATCAGTCAAATCAAAAATCATAAAAAAATCAGTGTCCTATTTGGTTTGATAAAACCTTTAGACATCAAAAATGGAATTAGCCAATCGATTTTCTTAAAACTGCCTGCGCTCCTATTTGGTGTTTTAGATTACTTTAGCAACTTCAAATTAAAAAATAATGAAAAGTAACAAGACGCTTATTTCGTGGCTTATACTACTTGCTTTGGTGCTGGTTTGGGGTAGCTCTTTTATTTTAATAAAACAGTCGCTGCTCTATTTTACCGGGCCGGAGGTGGGACTGCTGCGTATTGTGCTCACCTTTTTGTTTATGCTGCCGTGGGCCTACAAAGCGCTAAAAAAAACACCGAAAAAGATGTATTGGCTGCTGTTTGTGTCAGGCATTGTGGGCAGCCTGTTTCCTGCCTATCTGTTTGCCATTGCCGAAACCCATATCAGCAGTTCGCTGGCCGGCACGCTTAACTCGCTCACACCGCTTTTTACCTTGATAATTGGCATTATGTTTTTTAAACTAAAAACACACTGGTTTAATATTGCCGGCGTAATCATCGGACTGGCGGGAGCAGTTGGGTTGATTTATGCTGCCAGTGGTGTGGATTTAGATACGGGTATGATTTACTCGTCGCTGGTGCTGATTGCCTCTATTTGCTATGCCATCAATGTTAATTTGGTAAAGTACTATTTTCATGGCATTAACTCGGTTAACATCACTTCGCTCACTTTCTTTTTTATAGGCATCCCGGCGCTGTTTTATTTGTTGCTTTTTACGCAAATACCTCATAAGTTGCTCAATGATCCGGCAGCATGGAGCGGGATGGGTTATATGTCGGTGTTGTCGTTTGTGGGAACCGGACTGGCGCTGATTATTTTTAACTACCTCATTAAAATCAGCAGTGCGGTTTTTGCCGCTTCGGTAACCTATATGATTCCCATTGTTGCCATTTTTTGGGGAATTGTTGACAACGAACCATTTAAATTGGTATTTTTGATGTGGGTAATGCTGATACTTACCGGAGTGTATTTGGTAAATAAGCAGAAAACAAATGCTAAAGATGAAAACAAGGTGTAGCTATACAGTTCTGCTTGTACTGTCCTTAATATTGATTAACAGTATGTTAATTAGTCAGCCCCTATTTGTTCAAAAACCACTTGTTTCACGCTCACCGCTAAATAATACATTGCCATTTACCGAAGATTGGGAATCGCAAAACTTCACAACCAACAACTGGAGTATTTCCGGAAATGAATGGGTAATCGACACCATCAATGGAAATGGAGGTTCTTCAGCTAAATTTGAGGGCGCGTCAGGGTTAACAAACTACAATGCTGAACTTACAAGTGACTGGATAGATTCGGTAAACACAGGAAGAATATTTGTGTTGTTTGATGTGATGCTGACTGATATTGCCGAAACAGGAACGGAATGGTTTTACCTTGAAGTTTATAATGGCAGCCAATGGAAAAAGATTGATTCTCTTTCCAATACAGGTAGCTTTTTGTGGGAAAGCAAGCAATATGAAATATCGGAATTGGTAAAGTATAAAACTTTTAAAATAAGATTTGAAACCAAAGGCCAGCAGTCGGCAAATATTGACGGATGGTTTGTCGATAACATTGAAGTGTATAGTCAATGTGATGCGCCAAAAGATTTGGATGCCTCTTTTTTGTATTCCAACCGTTTAAACTTTGGCTGCCGGGTTGTCTGGAATTCACCCGATTTACCCCAGGTATATAGTCCGTTTATAGGATATGATAACAGCGAAAACTTTTCAAGTATAGGACTGACTGATGGAGGTGATTTTACCGTAGCTATTCGATGGGATGCAGGAGGGCTTATGGACTATGACAGCTGTCTGATTAAAAAAATGACGTTTTATGCCAACCCCCTATCAACCGGTTATTTTATTGTTAAAATTTGGACGGGTGCCGGTGCTGACAGTTTAATTTACAGCGATACTCTTTCGGGTGTTCAGCAGAATGCCTGGACTACTGTCACCATAAACGACTCGCTGTTCATTGATGGCAATCTGGAATA
>WGDP01000074.1 GCA_015493215.1 Bacteroidales bacterium
GCAAAAACCTGAAAAATCAGGAATAGGCGACTTGTTTGAACGCTATTTTCTGCCTGTAACATTAATCCTGTTGATTCCTTTAATTTCAACTAACGAATTAATGGATTTTAATGCGGCTCCCCGTTTACTTGTTTTAAGTATAGTGGTGCTATTGGTTGCCGCTTACAATCTTTTGCAAAAAAAACAAACCGGCTCGTTTCGGTT
The DNA here is from genome assembly GCA_015493215.1 of Bacteroidales bacterium. Taxonomy (GTDB): domain Bacteria; phylum Bacteroidota; class Bacteroidia; order Bacteroidales; family F082; genus B16-G9. The sequence continues at coordinate 205 of WGDP01000074.1, forward strand.
TGTCAAACTGGCCGTATTTCCGGTAATCGTGCTCTATATTGTGTGGTCGTTGATAACCCTGATTCCTGCCATGAACCCGGGTGCAGGAACTTTTGATGTGGTAAAAACAACATTAACTGCCGGCTTGTTAATATACTTTGTCTATTTTATTAAAACACAAAAAAACAGCCTTCATGTTTTGGTTAAAAGCGTCATTATTAGTGCTGTAATTGCTACAATTATAGGGCTTTATCAATATGTAAATAATGTTCCCGGAAAAACCGGAGACGATTTATATATGGCACTTTATAAGGTAAAAGGGCTGATGGCACACAAAAACCAGTTCGCCATTTCGTTGTTGCTGATGTTGCCGTTTTCAATATATGGAACCATCACTCTTAAAAGGTGGTGGAGGGGCCTTGCAGGGCTTGCGCTTTTATTGATATTGATTGATATCACCATCATCCAAACACGGTCGGTATGGATTGCCGTAATCTTTTTTGCCTTGAGTGTATTAATATTGATACCGGTATTTTACTTAAAAAATAACCTGAAGGGTTTTTTGATAAAAAACAAAAAAGCAATTGGAATTACAGCAGGTGCAATAGTTATTGTTTTAGTTGTTACCTTGATTTTTGTACAGCAGTCGGGTTCCTTTTCCTTATTAAAAGAACAGGCCTCAACAACCTTTAGCACCAAATCCGCCAATGCACAGCACCGCATAAAAATGTGGGATGCTTCCCTGCAACTTTTTGAGGATCATCCCTGGCTTGGCGTTGGCGCCGGCAATTGGAAAATTGCTGTAATTCCCTATTATCATCTTAATTTTGGCAGTAAATATCAAAACTGGTTAAGGCCTCACAATGATTATATATGGGTGCTTACCGAAAAAGGCCTTGCCGGTTTGCTGTTATTTCTAACCATCTTTGGTTTTGTTTTTTATTACGGATTTAAAATCCTGTTTTCCGAAAAAGATAAAAACCGGTTGCTGATAACCATTTTAATGCTATCGGGCATCACCGGGTATATGTTTGCCTCATTTTTTACCTTTCCGCTGGAACGCATCAGCCATCAAATTTATCTGGTTTTGATGATGGCTGTAATTATTGCGCTCTATTTTAAACCTGATAAACCAACCGGCGGAATAACATTGCCCCGGGTGGTTAATTTATCAATTTTAATTTTAGCCCTTTTTTCGGTTTATTACGCCTATACTTATGTTAAATCGGAGTATTATGTACGAAAGCTGTACATCGCCAACGAAACCGGCAACCAAAAAAAGGTAATTAAATATTGTGATAAAGCTTACAGTGTATTTACCAACACTGACTTTAACAATGTGCCCATTAAAATGTTTCGGGGGCTGGCTCAGATGAAACTTAACAACTTACAGCAGGCATACAGCGACTTAAAATCGGCATACAAAAATTTTCCTTATCAAACGGCTGTTTTAAACAATCTGGGCATTGTTGCCTCACAGTTACACAAAAACGAAGAGGCCTTTGAGTACTTCCGGCAATCACTATATCTTTTTCCCCATTACGAAAAAACCCTTGCCAATTTAGTGATTGCTTATTATCAACAAAAACAGTATGATAAGGCCTATGTTGCACTTTTAAATCAGGATACCCGAAAGCCAAACAAGCAATATAAAGATTTTAAAAAAGGGTTGGAAAAACTGATTAACAACCGAAAGTCATCAAAGCCCAAACAACGGCACACCAAATAACAGCAAAGCAAATGACAGCCGAAGGCCAAATGACGCCTGAAGGGCTAATGACGCGAAGCCAATGACAGCGAAGCAAATGACGCGAAGCTAATGACAGCGCAGCTAATGACAGCGAAGCCAATGCCAGCCGACTAAAAGGAGGCTACACCATCCTCATTCCGGAATGGAATATTGACTTTCGTCCACGCCGTCCTCATCCATCTTTTTAAGAATGTCGAGCGTAAACAGCGCTTCATCTTCATCAACTATGCTGATGGCACTGCCCACATGCACCAAAACATAGTCGCCAAGTTTGGCCTCGGGCACCATGGTCAGGTTAACCTCCTTTACCACCCCGTCGAAGGATACTCTTGCTATTCTGAAAATATCATCGATTTCGTTATCGATGCTGATTATTTTTCCCGGTACTGCTA
>WGDP01000075.1 GCA_015493215.1 Bacteroidales bacterium
AAGTTATGACCCAGGATTTATCGGCCGCTACAAGCTACTCCGAAAGCGTTGCCAAAGTAGCTGAAAATGCCAACGAATTAATTAAAACATTTGACGAGTCGAACAGCTCCACCGTTGAATTTGCCAATCAGGTACAAGAACTTAATAAACGCATGCGTAACCTTAACAAGGTTTATGGCAATATGCTTTCAGCCATGAATGTTAATGACTAGTATTATTAACTAAGGTATTTAATTGTTTTAAATAAAAAATTAAAAAATGGCTGGATATAAAGAAACCCCACGGCAAAAAATGATTTCCATGATGTATTTGGTACTTTATGCTTTACTGGCATTAAATGTATCAAAGGACGTGCTAAATGCATTTCTTGTTGTGAACGAAAGCATGCAAACTACCAATGCAAGCCTGGAAAACAAAGTGGATTATATTTATGATAAATTTAAAGTCCAATACCAATTAAACAAAGATAAAGTCGGCCCCAAGTACCAGGAAGCTGTTCAGGTAAAAAAGGAAAGCGAAAAGCTTTTAAACTACCTCGAGGATTTGAAGTTTAATTTGGTAAAAGCCTCCGAAATGGGTGTATTGCCGAAAAACACCAAAGAGGATTCGCTTAAAATCAGAGAATTATATTACAAAGACACTGTTATAAACGGCGTTCAACAAAAATACCTGCTGCTTGACAAAGTACCTACAAAAGACAAATACGACAACACCACGCACTATATGATTGGCAACAAAAATAATGGCGAAGCGTATAAACTTAGCCAAAAGTTAAAAGAGTATCGCAGTTTTATGTTGCAAAAAATGAATGAGCCTGAAAACTCCAAAAAAATCGGACTTGTCATTAAACCCGGAAAAGTTTACCACGATGCTTCCGGAACCAAAGAAGATTGGGAATATCATAATTTTAATCACACCATTCTTGCTGCCGATATTACGTTAATAAATAAAATTATTAACGAAGTACAATCTGCTGAATTTGATGCTGCAAATTATCTGTATGCTTCTGTTTCGGCCACCGACTATAAATTCGACCATGTTGAAGCTAAAATTATTCCCAAAAGTACCTATGTTCTTAAAAACAAAAAGTACGAAGCCGAAGTATTGGTTGCAGCCTACGACACAAAAACCAAACCTGATGTTTATTATGTAACCGGCGTTGATAAGTGGAAACCGGATTATAAAAAACGTGCTAAAAAAGTTACCGGTACCGAAGGAACTGTTAAATTGGAATTTCCGGCAACCAGCGAGGGTATAAAAAAATATGCAGGTGTTATTGAAATGATTGACCCAAAAACCAACAAACCTACACAATACGAATTTAATGGTAGTTATGTGGTAGCTCCACCATCGCTTACGGTATCTCCATTAAAAATGAATGTATTTTATATTGGTGTTAAAAACCCCGTTTCTATTTCAGTACCGGGCTTGTCAATGGATAAGGTAACACCTTCCATTTCGAAAGGTAAACTTTATAAGGATCCCAAAAACAAAGGTCAGTGGATTGTTGAAGTTAGTAAAGGTATGAAAAACGTTACCGTTTCAGCTTCCGCTAAAATTGACGGAAAACCTTATAACCTCGGTGCAGTTGACTTTAGGGTTAAACGTGTTCCCGACCCAACCGCTACCATTGCGGGTATGACAGGCGGAGCCATTGATAAAAACCAGTTGCTTGCAGCCGGCGCCATCATCCCCGAAATGAAAGGATTTGAATTTGACCTCTATTTCCGTATTACTTCCTATTCGTTTACAACCCTTATTAATGGTGACTTTTTTACCATTAAAGCCAAGGGTAATACCTTTTCAAAAGATATTATTAAACGCATCAGAAGCGGAAAAAGAAAACAGAAATTCTTCTTTGAGAACATACAAGCAAAAGGGCCTGACGGAACCAAGCGTAGCCTGAACCCTGTCAACCTTGAATTGAAATAATTAATTATTTAAAAGATATGAAAAAGTTTTTTGTTGCATTTGTTACATTCACCCTGCTATTTGGGGGCGGCATTTTTGCCCAAATTGTAGATAACCAACCCCTCGACCAGGTGTATGCTAACAATGATGGTGAAAATTTGAAGCCTGCACCGTTGCCAACCGTCAGAAAAGCTGATGTGATGTGGTCAAAAAGAATATGGCGCGAAATCGACTTCAGGCAAAAATTTAACCAAAAGCTATATTATCCAATCGAAACCCAGCAAAACTGGAAATCGTTTACGGTTACCATTTTGGATGCCGTTAAAGAAGGGGAAATTACTGCCTACGATATCAACAATACCGATGAGTTGCTGATTCCGATTACCTATAACGAAATCGTAGGACGTCAAATCGACACCTCTTACACAACCATGCGGAGGCCTTACCCTCCTTACGATGAGTACGATACGGTTATTTATACCAACTTCGACCCAACCAAAATAATGCGCCTGCGTATTAAAGAAGACTGGTATTTTGATAAGCAACGTTCGCAAATGATGGTTCGCATCCTCGACATGTGTCCGGTAATTATTAAAGAACGTAACGGCGAAGAAGGTACAGAGCCGTTATTTTGGTTCTCCTATGCCGAAGCCCGTCCTGTTCTGGCCAACTCGTATGTGTTCAATGGCGCTAACTCAGCCATGCGCCTTTCGTTTGATCAGGTATTTATCAAAAGGCTTTTCGATAGCTATATTTACAAAGAACAAAACGTATTCGACCGTCGTATTTCGCAGTACGCTACCGGAGTAGATGCGCTGCTCGAGTCGAAACGAATTAAAGACGAAATGTTTAATTTTGAACAGTTTCTTTGGGAATATTAATCGCTTTGCTTAAAAAAACAAAAAAACTCTTCGGTACCGAAGAGTTTTTTTTTGCTCCGGTTTCTTATCTTTGTGAAAAATGAATAATCTGCTTGAAACCAATATTACCTATTTAAAAGGAGTAGGGCCTAAGCGTGCCGACCTGCTTAAAAAGGAATTGGACATTGTTACCTACAAAGACATGCTCAATTACTTTCCTTTCAGGTATGTTGATAAAAGCAAATTTTATAAGGTGCGCGACATCACCACCGACACCACCTGGTTTCAACTAAAAGGAAAAGTTACGAATGTTACTCCCGTTGGCGACAAAAGAACAAAATATATCACGGCTACTTTTACCGATGATACGGGAAGTATCGGACTGGTGTGGTTCAGAGGATTACAATGGGTGAAAAACAGATTCCAACCGGGAAAAGAGTATCTTATTTTTGGCAAACCCTCGGTGTTTAAAG
>WGDP01000076.1 GCA_015493215.1 Bacteroidales bacterium
CCTCCTACACCGGATCCGTTGTAGTCGGAAGCTTCGATGCCGGCCATAATCAGGTCGAAATCTTTGGCAACTTCGGCCAGTTGTTTGGCTACAAAATAAGCGTCTTTCGGTGCAGCATCCACACGGATGGCTTCATCGGCACCAACGGCCAACGCTTTGCGCAAGGTGGGTTCGGTAATTTTTTCGCCCACGTTGGCGACTACAATTTTTTCAACGGCACCTGCTTCTTTCAGCTCCACCGCACGAGTCAGTGCCAACTCATCCCACGGGTTAATGATCCACTGCACTCCGTTGGTGTCGAAGGCAGTATTGTCACCTGTAAACCTGATTTTTGTTGTTGTATCAGGTACATTGCTGATTAATACCAGAATTTTCATGTTAAACTATTTTAGTGTTATCGTTATTTGTTCACAAAGATGCAAAAAATTTCTTAATTTAGTATGCATGCATAACATTTTTTAATAAATATTTGATGCGGCAAGGTAAGAAATTAGTAAATTCCGTCATTCAATTGACGGAATTCGTATTAATTCCGTCAGTACGATGACGGAATTATATTTACATCTTTTATGTTTTATCTGTGTTTATGTAAATGTAATTACAAAAATACTTATTTTTGTCAAAAATTGTAATTATGATTAAACATTTCCGGCTGCCGTCAAATATTATAGAGCGCAACGAATACATTTCACGGGTTAAGCCTTTTATGGAAAAACCGTTGGCAAAGGTGTTTACCGGTCAGCGCCGGGTTGGCAAAAGTTTTATGCTTTTTCAAATCATCCGGTTAATACTCAGCAAAAATCAGGATGCAAATATTATTTATATTAATAAGGAGGATCTTGCATTTGATAAAATCCGGACTGCCGTAAATCTTAACGATTATATCCTTTCGAATTCTTACACAAACAAGAAGAACTATATTTTTATAGATGAAATACAAGAAATAACCGACTTCGAAAAAGCCATTCGCTCACTTCTTCTTAACGAAAACAACGACATTTATATTACTGGAAGCAACGCCAAATTACTTTCTGGCGAACTTGCAACCCATCTTGCAGGGCGCACTGTGGAAATTAATGTTTACAGTCTTTCGTACACGGAATTTTTAAAGTTTCATCATTTGTCCGATTCTAAAGGCAATCTTTATAAATATTTCAAATACGGAGGATTACCGTACCTAATAAATATGAAACTTAAGGATGAAGTTGTGTTTGAGTACCTGAAAAACATCTATTCCACCATTGTTTTTCGCGATGTTATAGCACGCTATAAATTAAGAAACATTAATTTTCTTGAGCGTTTGATATTGTTTCTGGCAGACAATATTGGCAGCCTGTTTTCAGCAAAAAAAATAAGCGACTTTCTCAAATCACAACAAATTAACCTTTCGCACAACCAGGTTTTAGCATACACCGATTATCTTGCCAATGCATTTCTGATACATAAGGTTAAAAGATTTGATTTAAAAGGAAAAAGATTTTTTGAAACGGGTGAGAAATATTATTTTGAAAATACGGGTTTACGCAATGCTATAATTGGTTATCATCCGGGAGATGATGCTAAAATACTTGAAAATGTTATATACAACCAACTATTATTAAATGGTTATAAAATACAAACGGGTCAGCTTGATACCAGGGAAATAGACTTTGTAGCAACAAAAGACAATGAAACAATATATGTCCAGGTGGCATTACAACTTAATTCCGAAAAAATAATCGACCGGGAATTTGGAAACCTGCTTAAAATAGATGACAATTATCTAAAACTGGTTATAACCTTAGAAGATGAATCGATGAATACTTTCAAAGGCATACCCGTGATACCGGCACGAAAATTTTTAACAGAAAAATTCCAATCTTTTTAGGAAATCATCAATAATTGCTTTTGAATTGTATTTGTCAATGGTACATTTTCTTTACAAGAAAAAACAGACTATTCAAACTATTTTACCAATGTACAGAGCGTTGCCATTTTCAGCCGGAATGATTTCGGCACCGGTAAAAAAGTTTTTTATTTCGTTGCGAAAATGTTTTTGAAAATAGCGGTAGTCGCTTCGTTCTAAAAATTCAAGCAGTTGAACCACCGGGTGCCGGTTGTTGTAAAAATCGTGAATAACAACATATTGACGTGCTATCCGTTTCATTTCGTTAAGCACCTTTGCCCGTTTATCTTTTTTCATGCCATGCAGTACAAATGTGGCGGTAACTACGTCGAAAGAGTTGTCCTCAAAAGCATTAAGGTTTTCGCCATGCTGATGAATAAACTTAATTTCGGGGTGTTTTTTTTCGGCCTGTCGAATCATCTTCCGAGAAAAATCGGCACCTACGGCTTTGGCTAATTCATATTGATTAAGTGCTGATATCCAGGCACCGGTTCCACTACCCAAATCCAGTACCGCTTTTCCTTTTAACGGAATATGCTCGTTAAACAGCGCAGCCATATTCCTGAAATCCTTATAAGTTCCTTTGTCAAGAATCCCGTAAGCAGGGGCAATGAGATTGAAGATGAATTGTGCCCGTTTGTCCTCATCCTTTGAAAAATAATGTAATATGCTCATGCGTACAAAAGTAATTGAATATTGTAACAAGTCAACCCCCCGGTGTTTAACGGGTAACGAAACCGAGGGTTTGGCTTGTGTGCTAAACGTCACACTGAGCGAAGTCGAAGTGTGAGTAGGTCGCTGTTTATTTATTCAACAAACTCCTTGAAATAATAATTTTTTGCACTTCGGAAGTTCCTTCGTATATCTGTGTCAGCTTGGCTTCGCGCATCAGGCGTTCCACATGATACTCTTTTACATAGCCGTAGCCTCCGTGAATTTGTAC
>WGDP01000077.1 GCA_015493215.1 Bacteroidales bacterium
TAGCTATGTACCTTGGTTGTATAACTTCGTACAACAAAACAACCTGCTTTCGGGATGGTCGGCCAAACTGTTCGGCTTTGCTTCGGAACGCCGCTTTCCGCTGCTTTCAAAAATCACCCTTGACAAATGGTATAAAATCAACAAGTCAGGTTTGGGCAACCGTTTTCCCAACGGCAAAGTTTATCTGTTTAACGATGAGTTTACCCGTTTTAACGATGCCGATATTGGCGTTAAGGCCATCAGGCTGCTAACCAGGTTGGGTTATGAGGTGATTATTCCGAAGCATCTTGAGAGTGCCCGGACCTATCTGTCGAAAGGGCTGGTAAAAAAGGCCAAACAGATTGCCCAAAGCAATGTATTGTTGCTAAAAGATGTAGTTACCGGTCATGCGCCGTTGGTGGGCATCGAACCGTCGGCCATCCTTACCTTTAGGGATGAGTATATTGAGCTGGTGGATAAACCGCTACAAAAAGATGCCGAAAAACTGGCTTCCAACAGCTTTATGATTGATGAGTTTCTTAACGCTGAAATGGAGAAGGGAAACATCAGCAAAAATCAGTTTACAAAGGAGCGGAAACACATTAAACTGCACGGGCATTGTCATCAAAAGTCGTTGGCATCCACAAAGCCCACGCTGGCTGTTTTAGGGTTTCCCGAGAATTATACCGTGGAAGAGATACCCTCGGGATGTTGCGGTATGGCAGGCGCTTTCGGCTACGAAAAAGAGCATTATGAGCTTTCGATGAAAGTGGGAGACCTGGTGCTGTTTCCTGCCGTGCGAAATGCAGCAAAGGAGACTCTTATTGCAGCTCCAGGCACCTCATGCCGCCATCAGATAAAAGACGGAACCCAACGCACAGCCCTGCATCCGGTAGAGATACTTTTTGATGCACTGGCAGAGGGGTAAACAATTGTTAATGGTTAATGGTTATTTGTTAATGGTTCATCTGAGATTGGCAATCGGTTTAAAAGTGATAAAAATTTCGTCGGTGCAACCTTTTTTTCGGATGTTCAATCTAATTTGCGTAAACTTTTTTGAGCTAAAGTTATTTTAGTTACTTTTAACGCCCAAAATAAAATAAAAAAAGATGAAGTTTTTAGTACGCCTTTTGTTTGTTACTGTTGTTTTATTTTCCATTGTTTCGTTGTCGGCATGTGCAAAAAAGTCATATCCGGCACATACCGGCAAACATAAAACCCGGACTGTAGCTTCGGTTGACCCGGCTACCCCCAAAAAAGCACCGTTACGAAAACATTATATTATACCCAAAAAGAAGAAAAGAATATTGGGGTCTGATTATCATTAATCCCTTATAAATAAAGCATAAAAAAATCCGGACTTTTAAAAGCCCGGATTTTTTTGTTCAAAATACAGCGTATTACTCGGCCTCCATAAACGGATAGCGATAATCGGTGGCAGGAACCATTGTTTCCTTAATGGTACGAGGAGAAACCCAACGCAACAGATTCAAAATTGAACCGGCTTTATCGTTGGTACCCGATGCACGGGCACCTCCAAATGGCTGCTGACCAACCACTGCACCGGTGGGTTTATCATTGATATAGAAGTTTCCCGCAGCATTACGCAGCTTGTCGGTGGCAAGTTTAACAGCATAACGGTCGTGGGCAAAAATAGCACCTGTTAAGGCGTAAATGGAAGTACTGTCCAAAATATCCAAGGTCTCTTCAAACTTGTCAGCTTCGTAAACGTAAATGGTAAGTACAGGGCCAAAAAGCTCCTCTTCCATGGTTACATAATGCGGATTGGTGGTAACAATCACCGTCGGGCGGATAAAATAGCCTTCCGATTTGTCGTAGGTTCCGCCGGCAATAATTTTAGCATCGTCATCCTCTTTAGCCTTATCAATAAACATCGACAATTTATCAAACGAAGCTTCGTCGATAACAGCCGTCATAAAGTTTGTAAAATCTTCGGGGTCACCCATTTTAATTCCTTCAACCTGTTCAATTAGTTTGGCTTTAACATCGGGCCACAAGTTATCGGGAATATAGGCGCGAGATGCTGCCGAACATTTCTGTCCCTGAAACTCAAAAGCACCTCTAACCAAGGCTGTTACCACCTCGTCAACATGAGCGGTTTTATGAACCATTACAAAATCCTTACCACCGGTTTCGCCAACGATACGCGGATAGGTTTTGTATTTTGAAATATTGGTACCTATTGTTTTCCAAATATGCTGAAACACACCAGTTGAGCCGGTGAAGTGAAATCCAGCAAAATCGGGATGTTCCATAACAACCTTACCGCCAACAGGGCCTGAAACAAATACGAGGTTAATAACACCTGCGGGAAGGCCTGCCTCTTCAAAAATTTCCATCAACACCTTAGCCGAATAGACCTGTGTGTTAGAACATTTCCAAACAACCACGTTACCCATCATGGCCGGAGCAGTTGGCAGGTTGCCGGCAATGGAGGTAAAGTTAAACGGTGTTAAAGCATACACAAACCCTTCCAGCGAACGGTGTTCCAACAGGTTCCACATACCTTTGGCCGAACCGGGCTGTTCACTGTAAATCTGAGCCATGTATTCAACATTAAACCTGAAGAAATCGGCCAGCTCGCATGCAGCATCAATTTCAGCCTGAAATACGGTTTTCGACTGTGCCAACATGGTAGCGGCATTTATTTTTGCACGATAGGGACCCGAAATTAAATCGGCCATTTTTAAAAAGATGGATGCACGGTGCTGCCATGGCATCTGCGACCATTTTTTCGACGCTGCCAAAGCGGCATCAATGGCCTGTTCAACATGCCCGGCATCTCCTTTATAATAGTACCCGAGTGTATGCTTTAAATCGTGAGGCGGATGCATGGCCACCTTTTGGTCGGTAACAATGCGCTTACCACCGATTACCATTGGAATTTCAACCTGCTCCGATTTCATGGTAGCAAGCATCTTTTTGAGTTCTTCTCTTTCAGGCGAACCCGGACGGTATTCCAAAATAGGCTCGTTATAAGCTTTTGGAACATTTACTAAATTATTGTTATACATTTTCTTTTTAAATTAAGGATTACAAAATAAATCGTTACAAAAATAACAGATAAACCAATATAAACCTGCAGCTATTTAAGAATATCAAATGCGTTTTTTTGGCTCATTACTTCCAAGGCTTTGTTTATTTCAATATCCATGGGCGAAAGAATATAAAAATAGGCATTTTGATTAAACAAATTCCTACCTATAAGCGCCTTAAGCTGCAATTTATAAAAGGGTATATTGGGTGTTAATTCGTTTTGGTTGATGGTTATTTTCTTTTCTTTAGCCTGATTAATCAGGTCGTCAAACATGGCATCGGTAATTTCAAACTTGTTTTTATAAGCTTCCACATTTTTATACTTCTTTTCCATCTCCTGACGATGCTTATCCAAATAATTGTTGACGTAAGTATTGTAAATGCCTTTGCGAATCAATGCCGAAAACAAATTATTATACCGGGTTGAATCAAACGGAACGAAAATATCGGGCATAATACCCCCTCCCCCATACACCGTTCTGCCGTTTTTGGTTTCGTACTTTAATGAATCGGGAAAATGGATGCTGTCGCGATGGTACAGTTCACCATGTTTCATCCTTTCGTTCAGCTCACCGTAATATTTTTCAACACCTTCATTATATGGGCGCTGAATACATCTTCCCGAAGGGGTATAGTAGTGTGCCACGGTAAGCCTTACCACAGAACCGTCAGGCAAAGGAAACGGACGTTGTACCAGTCCTTTTCCAAAGGTTCTTCGCCCGATTACCACCCCCCTGTCCCAGTCCTGAACAGCTCCGGTAACAATCTCGCTGGCCGAGGCCGAGCCTTCGTTAACAAGAATAATGAGTTTTCCCTTTTCAAAACCGCCATCAGTGGTAGCATCAAGTTCCTGTCGCGGCTGATGGATACCTTTTGTGTAAACAATTAGTTTTCCATCGGTTAAAAACTCATCGGCAATTTTCATGGCCGTTCCCAAATAACCGCCTCCGTTGCCACGCAAATCGAAAACAAGGTTTTTCAATCCCTCTTTTTTCAAGCTGTCCAACGCTTTGTCAAACTCTTTTTTCGAATCCTTGGCAAAACGGTTAAGCTTAATATAACCCGTTTGCTTGTCAAGCATAAAGGCTGCATCGAGGCTGAACAAAGGTATTTTATCGCGGATAATGGTAAAATCCAGCAGGTCTTTACTCCCCTCACGCTTAATACTCACATCAACACGAGTTCCCTTTTTACCACGCAAATGATCCATCACCCATTGATTGGTTATGTCCTCACCAAAGGCATCTTCACCGTTTACCTTAATAATTTTATCACCTGCCTGAATACCAACCTTATCGGAAGGACCTCCGGGAACCGGCGATATCACCAAAATGGTATCGTTAAAAAGCTGGAAAGTGATGCCAACCCCTTCAAAACTACCTTCCAAAGGCTCGTTGGCTTTTTTAACGTTTTTTGCCGAAATGTAGGCCGAGTGCGGGTCGAGTTGTTTTAAGGTGGCTACAATGCTTTTTTCCACCAGTTTGGGCATGTCAAGTGTATCCACATAATAATTGTTGATATAATAAATCAGGGTTCCTATTTTTTGAGTGGTCTTTTTTTCGTCCAACGGTTTTACATTGGATTGCGCCCAAAGGGGATTGCCTGTAACCATTGTAGCCAAAAGCAATAATATCGGGATGATTCTTTTCATATGAATAATTTTTTATTGCTGCCAAAAGTAGCACAAAAAAGGTGTAAATCAATTTATGTAATTTGCCGAATGCGTTAAATTTAGTTAAGAGGCGGATTCTGCATTTCTTTCATTACTTTTGCTAAAAATTTTAGCATTATGATACAACATTGCGGTATGTTTGGTGGCTACGAAATTGTTTTAATCATCGTGGCAATACTACTTCTATTTGGTGGCAAAAAAATTCCCGAGTTGGCTCGCGGGCTGGGCAAGGGCGTAAAGGAGTTTAAGGATGCTGCCGAGGACAGCAATCTGAAACAGGATTTAAAAGATATTGCCTCGGAAGTGGGCGACCTGAAAGAGAGTGTTGACAAGGTAAATCCTAAAAAAGCACTCGATGATTTAAAACAACCGTTTAAAGGA
>WGDP01000078.1 GCA_015493215.1 Bacteroidales bacterium
GGCATGCACCTGAACGATTCAAAAAAGGAGTTGGGAACACGGGTTGACAGGCATCACAACATTGGTCAGGGATTTATTGGCGAACCCCTTTTTAAACGAATTATGAACGATGCCCGTTTTGACGAGATCCCCTTGATACTGGAAACCCCCGACGACAGTTTGTGGGCAACAGAAATTGCCCTGCTTTACAGCTTTGTCAGTTAACAATATTTACTCTAATTTGTTTTGGTAACGCCCCGCTTCGGAGGGTTACTGGTTTGTTGCTATATTTACAGGGCTACACCCCGTGCTATTCAAATAACATCTCTATCGGGATTTTATCAACGTTGCTGCAAATTTCAAAACGTGAGATTCTAAAATCCCCGAAGGGGATGCAATGTGAATAACCATACGTGTTAACGTATGGAAAACACACAAAGCCTAATCCCACGGTTATAAACCGTGGGAAAGGTGTCTATATAAAACCAAAACAATTCACTTTCTCTCACGGTTTGTAACCGTGAGCTTTTGCATCACTCACACACACTTTCTCTCACGGTTTGTAACCGTGAGTTCTTACACCAACAAAAGGACATTCAATAATAAACAAACCCCCGCGAATCCTAACACTTACCGGCACTTCCCCGGTTGATTTTGAAAATATATTGATTTATAATACATTTGTTCACAATAAAAATCAACTTTTATGAAATTTCTCTACCTTTTCTTGGTGGGCATAGCATTAACTGCCTGCAACATTACCGGCAAAATCGAATCAACCGGCATTAAATCCCTCTCCTTTGGAACCGGCGGCGGTTTTACCAATGAAGTTAAATCGTACACCCTGCTGCCCAACGGAGCATTATGGCTGTACAACAGCCTCTCCAAAGACAGCACCCTAATAAAAAAAATGAGCAAAAGCAAAGTAAATAATTTTTACAGTGAAGCCCTGGATTTGGGCCTTGATACCCTTCATTACTCAAAACCCGGTAACACTTACTATTTTATTACCATAAACAGAAAAGGAGTCTCCAACAAAACCGAGTGGAGTGCAGGCCAAGCCGGACTTCCCGATGGAGTTCTGCTGATTTATAATAACCTGAAAGAGATTTCAAAAAAATAACCATTCACTAAAAATATTTATTATGAAAAAGTTTACATTTTTCCTTTGGATTACTACATTTACGTTTTTAAGCACTTTTTCTTTTGCTCAAAAAAACGCCAATCCCTTTTCGGTAAAACAAAAAACGGGAATCAGTAAAACGGGTTTTCATCCTTCACCACTTACAAATCAAAACAGTATTACACGGCAGGCACCTGTAACAGCGTTATTCTCAATTAAAAGTACCGCTTTCAAAATGCCGCTACTCAAAAGCAGCTATCATTTTACAAACATCCGGTACGATAAAAACGGATTGCTGTCGTTTGTTTCGTGTAAAAAGGGGGAAGGGGCAGCATACGCCTCCCGCTCGCCGGAAAGCCTACAACAGGCTGCATTCCGGTTTATGGATAATGTAAAACAAGCCATGCACATTCACAATCCTGAAAATGAATTTCAGGTGATGCGGCTTTGGAATGACGAGTTGGGTTTTAGTCATATTAAAATGCAGCAATATTACAAAGGTGTAAAAGTATATGGCGGACAGGTTATTATTCATGGAAAATCGGGTTTGATAAACACCATGAACGGAACCTGTTTTCCAACCCCGACCACCAATCTCACCCCTTTGGTAAACAAATCTGATGCCATCAGAGTGGTGGAAAAAGATATGTCGGCCATTACGCATATCATCGACCCCAATCAAATAAAAAACAAGCTTCTGTCTTATAAAGAAAGCGAATCGGAATTGGTAGTTTATCATTTTAAGTTGAATCTGTTAAACGAAAAACTGGTTTGGCATATCACCTTCCGGCCCAATGTTTTGGAGCGTTGGGAATATTTTGTAGATGCCAAAACAGGCGAAATCGTAAACAAGTATAACAACACGTGCTCAGACGGGCCGGCAACGGCAAACGCCATCGACCTCAATGGAGTTACACGCACCATCAACACTTATCAGCATGCGGGCAACTACTACCTGATTAACACCACCAAGCCCATGTTTAACAACGGGCAGTCCACCATACCCGATCAGCTGGTGGGAGCAATATGGACCATTGATGCCAATAATTCCAACAGCGGCGATTTTTATCAGGTAACGTCATCAAACAACACCTGGGGCGATGCTGCCTCTGTTTCTGCTCATTACAACGCCGATAACACTTACAACTATTATAAAAACACGCACGGGCGAAACTCCATTGACGGAAACGGCGGAACCATTATTTCAATTGTAAATGTGGTGAACGATGATGGCAGCAGCCTTGCCAACGCTTACTGGAACGGCAGCGCCATGTTTTACGGCAACGGAGGAAATATGTTTAAGCCGTTGGCCGGTGCCGAAGATGTGGGCGCCCACGAAATGACGCACGGCGTAATTCAAAATACCGCCAACCTTGAGTACCAGTACGAAAGCGGTGCCATCAACGAAGCCATGGCCGATATCGGAGGAGCGATGGTAGATAGGGATAACTGGCAGATTGGCGAAAAAATCATCCCGGCGGGAAGCCCTTACTTCCCCACCGGCACGCTGCGCGACATGTCCAATCCGCACAATGGCGGAAGCAGCTTTAACGACCCATCCTATCAGCCTGCCAATGTGAGCGAAAAATATACCGGTAATCAGGACAACGGTGGCGTTCATATCAACAGCGGCATTATCAACTTTGCCTATTACAAAATTGCCGAAGCCATTTCGAAAAGCAAAGCGGAGAAGCTGTTTTACAGAGCCTTGTCGGTATATATGACCAAGTCTTCACAGTTTATCGACTGCCGGATTGCCTTTGAACAGGCTGCCAAAGACCTCTATGGAAACAATTCCACCGAAATGAATGCCGTTTCGGATGCTTTTTATCAGGTGGGCATTGGCGATCCGGGTACAGGTGGCGGTGGCAGCGGTTCAGGCTCACCCGGCGGAATTGCTGTAAATCCGGGGCAGGATTATATTTTAAGCTACGATGTTAACCCCAATGATGACAACACCCTATATATTTCGAGTACCGAAGGCACCGACTTCATAGCCATTTCGCAAACCAAGCTTAAACGCAAACCAAGCCTTGTTGACAACGGCTCGTGGGGGGTAATGATTTCGGAAGACGATAGAATGAGAAGCATCGCCATGTCGGGTTCGTACGAAGAGAACGTTATCTCACCGGATACAATTTGGGACAATGTGGCTGTTTCGAAAGATGGAAAACGGATAGCAGCCATCACAACCTCCATTGATTCGGCCATTTATATTTACGATTTTAATCTGGGCTACTGGTCGAAATATCATTTATACAGCCCTACTTTTACACCCGGTATTACTGTTGATAATGTGCTGTATGCCGATGCGTTGGAATGGGATTATACCGGCCAATATGTTATTTACGATGCATACAACGAGATGGAAAACAACAATGGTGAAAATGTTGATTTCTGGGATGTAGGTGTTATTCGGGTGTGGGACAACGGTTCCAACAGCTGGGGTGACGGTAAAATAGAAAAGGTGTTTACAAGCCTTCCCGAAGGGGTGAGCATCGGTAACCCGTCGCTGTCGAAAAACAGTCCGTTTATTATTGCGTTCGACTATTATAATGCTAATGACAACAGCTATGCCGTTTTGGGAACCAATTTGGAAACAGGCGAAACAGCAACCATTTACGAAAACAATGAACTGGGTTTTCCAAATTACTCAAAAAAGGATGATATTGTTGTATTCGGAACTCAATACAATGGTAATAATGTGGTTGCCGAAATTGCCATGCAACCGGATAAAATAAACTCCACAGGCGATGCTTATCTGCTGATAAATGTTGCCAAATGGCCTGTTTGGTATGCCACTGGCGACCGTAACCTGACGGGGGTTAAAGAAAATGTTTCAAAACCGGTCTTCTTTAGCAATGTTTATCCCAATCCTGCCCGCAACAGTGTGTCGGCTGTGTTTAAGTCGGAAAAGGTACAGCCCTATTCGGTTTCTCTGTATAATGTTTTCGGGCAACTGTTAATAAACAAAACCGGCCGTGCCGTTATGGGGCTGAATAAAATTATACTGCCTCTTGAAGCCCTTACAAATGGTACTTACATGGTAAAAATTACTTTAAACAACAGCACCAAAGTTCATAAAATTATTAAAACGGACAATTAAATTATATCTTCACTTTTTCGCTGTTGTGCAGTATTAGGAAAAATCAGATAGATTTCAGACATTTTCAATATAAAAGAATGATAAAATGGCAACAATTGATAAAATAAGAACTGGTTTAATTGACAAAATCCTTTCGATTAATAACAAAGATTTTTTAGAAGCTCTTGACAAACTCGTTTCCTCAAGTAAATCTGAATCAGAAATTGTGAAATTAACTAAAGAGCAAAAAACAATGTTAGAAATGAGCATAAATGATATAAAATCAGGGAAGCTCATTTCACAAGATGCCATGAATAAACGAAATCAGGAATGGCTAAACGCGATATAGTTTGGGATCGAACCGCAGACCTCCAGCTCGTAGGTGTATTGGAATATTGGGTAAAAAGGAACAAGTCTGGCAACTATTCAAAAAAACTTTTGAAAATATTACAGAACAAAAAATAACGCCGCACTAAGAAGGAAGGGTTTAGCCCGGTAGATATAACACTAAAAGCTCGTTTAGGTTTTCCCGTCTGAACATGCGTTTTAGGCCCGTCCATCTGAACGAACTCATCGGGTTAACATGGCGTTAATAAAAAAGAGGGGCTGCTATTTGATACAGCCTCTTTTTTAGTTTCCTGCTAAAAGTCCCTCCTGCTAAAAGCTCGTTCAGGTTTGCAATTGTTTATATCCTTCATGTATAATTGTTTTATGCCCGGGTGGTTGTTGAAATGATTATAAAGGTAGTAAATAGTGTTGTTATTTACTTTTATGTTCTCATAGGTCATTTGTGAAAATTTTGTTACAAATTTTAAAGTGCCCTGATGTAAGTTGACCAAATAGAGATAAACCAAACCGCTTTTCCGGTAAACAACATAAAAGTTGTGTTGAACCGCATCTTCAATCACCTTTGATTTATTGATAATTGGTTTGCCCCATCTTATTTTAATATTTTGCGACAACGAATCACGGGTGCTGTATAATTGAATAAAAAGATTGTTAAAATCAAAAAAGACAACGGTATCATTAATATGAAAAATATAATTTTCAATTGGCTTATCTCCAATTTCTTTCAAAAACCTGTAATCGTGCTCATATTTTCTGATATTGCTCATAAGTAACGAATCGTTTTCAATGGATGAGATGGGAATATTGTGCCCCCAATATCTTGATGAAATATCACTAACATCCGTCAATAATTGGTGATACGTTGTTGAGTCGATAGAACTAATTAATTCTGTCCTGTTTTTGTTTTTTTCATTTATACAATATAGGTGCGTGCTAAAACCGAATAATGACTTTTTTTTAAAATAGATGTTCCGGTCGATTCGGAACAAGCAATCTCCCAGGGTTTTGTAGAATTTGTTTATGCCAAACGGCTTCATCAGTACAAGGCTGTCCCGATAAAAAACAATCTGGTAAGCGCTATCCTTTGTCAAAACATGATAATCGCTAAGACAATCTTTATAGAGCTTTATGGAATTTTTCGGCAAATTATTGCAATAAACAATTGTGTCGAGGCTTTCATTGAGAATAACCACCGAATTGGCGGCATTAATTCCTATTTTCTTTTGTAGCACTATTATGTTCCGAAAAACAAAGCTATAGTCAAGAATTGTAAATTCGAGATTTTTATTGTAAACCGTTTTTTCACTTTCTATGTTAATTTCATCGAGGGTATAAACCCTGTTTTTCATTAAGATAGTGAAGCTGGTGTCCTTTAGTGTTTTTACCACAAAATAGTCGGGTTTGTAATTGATATGTGAAAGCTTAACCGTATCAGGCAAAGTATGCAGTTTAAGTTCAAAAAAACCGGTTTTGCCGGTGGTTGTACCGGTATGGTTTTTTACAGCTATCAAATTCACATTATTAACGGGCTGCCCTGTTTGAATATCAAATACTGTTCCTCTAACCGATAGCGTA
>WGDP01000079.1 GCA_015493215.1 Bacteroidales bacterium
AACTAACTGATGAATGGGAATTGCGTGGTGTAAAGAAAGGATTAGAATACGCAATATTAACTAATGAGATTACAAAAGCATGGTCGGGATTTAACGTCAAAGAATACAAAAAATTTAAAAACTTAAAAAAAGAAAACCTTAGAGATAATATGACCAATTTAGAATTGGTTCTTAATATGTTAGCGGAAGCAACGACAAAAGAGATTTCGAAAGAAAAGAAACCTAAAACGTTTAGAGAAAACAAAGTGATTGCCGAACAAGGAGGAACTATCGCAGGAAATACAAGAAAAGAAATTGAAGAGAAAACAGGTAAAAAAGTGATTTCACCAATGAACGCAAAAGAATTGGGAAAGCGAAATAATGACGAAAAGAAAAGTATTGAGGAATAAACAACGAAATGCCAGCAATACATGTAGGTCATTGGGCGAGTGTTAGTTAAATTAATATATTATAAACAAAACCAAATTCCGATAATTATTGGGATAGTAATCAAGAGAAAGTTAAATGTCTAAAATGCCCAAAGCCTCATATACTCACACACAACAATACGCCATCATCGACATAGAGACCACCGGACTGTCGCCGGCAAAGGAAAAAATTACCGAAATTGCCATTGTGCTTCACGATGGCACAAAAATTACACAGGAGTTTTCAACCCTTGTCAATCCCGAACGAAAAATCCCGTACCGCATTACGCAAATGACCGGCATCAGTAACCAAATGGTAAAAAACGAACCTAAGTTTTACGAAGTTGCCAAACAGATTGTGGAACTTACCGAAAACCGGATTATTGTGGGCCACAACGTGCGATTCGACTATGGCTTTATTCGTGCCGAATTTAAAAGCCTCGGTTACGATTTTCAGCGCAGCACACTGGATACCATCAAGCTCAGCCGCAAATTAATTCCGGGCAAACGCTCGTACAGCCTCGGTAAATTGTGTGCTTCGCTGGGCATTGAAAACAGGGCACGACACCGCGCCATGGGTGATGCCTTGGCAACCACCGAGCTTTTTGAACTGCTGCTTTCGCTCGAAAGCCATCCGGAAGAACTTAACCTAAAAGGTATGAATGCTTCGGTCAACACCTCTCTTGTAAAGAATTTACCCCAACAAACCGGCGTTTACTATTTTTATAATCAGGAAAACAAACTCATTTATGTGGGCAAATCGGTAAACATTCACAGCAGGGTTTTGTCGCACCTAAACAACAACCGGCACAAAAAAGCCATCGAAATGAAAAACGCCATTGCAAACGTGGATTATAAAATCACCGGAAGCGAGCTGGTGGCGCTGCTATTGGAGTCATCGGAAATAAAAAAGCATCAGCCGCTGTTTAACCGTGCCCAACGCCGCACCTGGTTTAATTACGGACTCTATTCGTTTATCGACGACGAAGGCTACATCAATTTAAAGCTGATGAAAATTATTGATGAATTAAATCCCATTTACACCTATTCCTCCATGCAGGAAGGCAAAGAACACATAACCAATCTGACCGAAAATTTTGAACTCTGCCAAAAACTAACAGGGTTATACAACACCACAGGAGCCTGTTTTCATTATCAGATACAACAATGTAAGGGTGCCTGTTTGGGAATAGAGCTTCCCGAAAGTTACAACAAAAGAGTTAGAGAAGCACTCGAAAACTATCACTTTGAGAAACAAAACTTTTTTGTAATTGATGCGGGACGTACGGATGAAGAAAAAGCTGTAATAAAAATTGAAGGGGGAAGGTATAGCGGGTTCGGATATGTACAAAACGATTATGCCAACTTACAGGCTTTGCACGATTGCATTGACTTTTATAACGATAACCGTGAAGTACGCCAAATTATCAACTCGTTTATTAAAAGAAAGCGTGTTAAGATTGTTGAATTTTAACCCATGAAGACAAAATAACCGGTTCAAAAATTTAACCGTATTAACCTCATTTTGAAATATTAAACTGCCCTTGTATCACTTATTTTTGTTTTTTGCCTGTTCGTCCGGGTACCGGGGTTGAGACGAGCGAACGTTCGTCTCAACCATAATTCCCGATTCCAAATTGTGAATTAATAAATTGTCTTTTCCGACTTATTCAGGTTGGGATATTTAAGAATTGTAACGAAATAAATATATCATCAACCCCTTTTGTTAAAGTACTTCTTACAAATTAACGGCTACCACCTCTTTAATTTGAGGAAGAACCTTTTTCAAAGTAGCTTCAACACCATTTTTCAAGGTCATGGTACTAAACGGACAGGCACCACAGGCACCGGTCAATTCAACTTCAACAGTTAAATCTTCGTTAATACCAACAAATTTCAAATCACCGCCATCCTGTTGCAAATAGGGACGCACCTGATCAAGTACGTTGAGTACTTTTTGTTCGAGTTCTTTGTTTTCAGCCATAATACATTTTTTTAAATTTAGTCAGAAGTGCTACAACTCTTCAACACGTTTTACCACGTTTTGAGCAATTTCCATAAACACATCCACAATAACGCCTTCACCTTCAAGCGAAATAGGCTTTCCGTTGTCGCCGCTTTCTACCACCTTTTCAACAATAGGTACCCTGCCAAGAATAGGTATCTCAAGTTCCTTAGCTAACTCCTCGGTGGCACCCTGTCCGAAAATATAATATTTATGATCGGGACAATCTTCGGGTGAAAAATAGGCCATGTTTTCAACAATACCAAGCAACGGAATGGTCAGCTTATCCTGACGATACATCATGGCTGCACGCCTGACATCGGCAGTAGCCACCTTTTGAGGTGTGGTAACGGTTACAACGCCCCTAACGGGATACGACTGAGCCAGTGTAAGTTGAATATCACCCGTTCCGGGAGGCATATCGATAACAAGGAAATCGAGATTACCCCAGTCGGAGTCTTTCATTAACTGATTAAAAGCATTGTTAATCATCGAACCACGCCACATTAAAGCCTGATCGGGTTTAACAAAAAATCCCAGCGATAAAATTTTGATGCCGTAATTTTCCAAAGGAAGCATCACAGGTTTTCCCTCTTTTTCGTAAACTCCGGGTTGGCCATCTTCTACATTGAACATAATGGGAACCGATGGCCCCATAATATCAGCATCTAAAATACCCACTCGATACCCGAGTTTTTTTAACGAAACAGCCAGATTAGCAGCTACGGTAGATTTACCAACCCCGCCTTTGCCGGCATTAACAGCAATAATATGTTTTACTCCGGCCAGCGGACCACGGCCTTTGTCGGCTTCCGAAACCGGCTTTACATCAACCTTTACATCATCGCCCAACTCCTGCTTAATAGTTTTAACCACAGCATTATACACGATGCCAACGGCAGGGTCGTCCAACTTGGGAAAAACAATGGTGATTTTAATGTCGTTTCCTTTGATGTCGATATCGTCAATCATGTTTAAATCAACAATATTGTCTTTCTTTTCAAAGAAAATAACCTGCTTTAACGCATCAACCACCTCCTGCCTTCTGATCATTCTTTTCATTTAATTCTTATTTAGATTGAATAATAATTAATAAATTTTCATCAGCAAAAGTATATAATTATTTAACATCCATATCATTTATTACCAATATTTATAATTCATTATAAATACGGTAAATTAACAATAAGTTTTATCTATTTTTGTGCACCAAAACCAAAACATATTAAAATGAACAAAACAATTATTGTAGTATTATTTACCGTTTCCATGTTGTTTTATGCGTGTAACAACGTAACAAATTCACACCACAGCAAAGGTCATGGTACCGCAACTGCCGATACAACAGTGCATTAC
>WGDP01000080.1 GCA_015493215.1 Bacteroidales bacterium
GAAAAATCTTAAAATGATAACTAACATATTAATAAGCGTTCTAAATAGTAGAAAAAAACTATTTTTGCCGAATAAATTTCTAAAACCAAATAATTAATTAAATTAACATTAGTATGAAACGTATTTTACTTATTACATTAGTTTTTGTTGCCTCGCTTACTTATGCGCAGGACACAACAAGTTACTGGAAAACAAAAGGAAGCCTGACTCTTAACTTTACTCAATCCTATTTCAGTAACTGGTCAGCCGGTGGTGACAATACGCTGGCCGGGCTACCGAAGTTTAATTTTGATGCCAACTATGCAAAAGATAAAATTAGTTGGGATAACAAATTAAACCTGGCACTGGGCTATACTGTAATCGGAAACTCAAAAGCCATGAAATCGGATGACCTTATTGAATTATATTCATTGTTTGGATATAAGATGAGTAAGAGGTGGTTTGCTACTATGATGCTGAAATTTTCAACACAGTTTGCCAAAGGGTACGACTATAGTGTTGACTCGTCAACTTACATTTCTAAGTTTATGGCTCCGGCTTACCTCGATTTTGGCCCCGGTGTTGCCTATAAATTGCCCGAGTGGCTTACTGTTAATATTTCGCCGCTTACGGCTCGTATGACCTTTGTGAATGATGAAACGTTGGCAGATGCCGGTGCTTTTGGATTGGATCCTGCTGTTGTTGACAGCAATGGAAACATTGTAACCCATGCAAGCAAAACTAAATTTCAATTGGGAGCCAAAATTACAGCAGCCTTCCAACATGAGGTTTTTAAAAATGTAATTTTGGGAACAAGCCTCGAGCTGTTTTCCGACTACCTGCATAATCCTCAGGACGTGATTGTTAACTGGAAAACATTGATTAGAATGAAAGTTAATTCATGGTTAAATGTTGACTTTAATACTGAATTGTTTTACGATAAAAGTGTTAAATTTTACGATGCTGCCGGCGTTGATTTGGGACCAAAGGTACAGTTTAAACAGAATTTAATGGTGGGCATTGGCATTACATTTTAAGCTGTAATGACCCGTATCGGACTATTATCAGACACCCACGGATTTCTGCATCCGCGGGTGTTTGATTTTATGAAATCATGTGACGAAATATGGCACGCAGGTGATATCGGCAACATGGAAGTTGTCGAAAAACTTGAAGCCTTTAAGCCGTTAAGAGCTGTTTACGGAAACATCGACGGGGGCATTTTAAGAACTATATTTAATGAAACGGCACTGTTTACCGTTGAGCAGATTAAAATAGCCATGATACACATTGGCGGATATCCCGGCAGGTATTCATCAAATGCTAAAAAACTAATAAAGCAATTCCATCCCGATTTGTTTATTTCGGGTCATTCACACATTTTAAAGGTGATGTCCGATTCTGATAATAACCTTCTGCATATCAATCCCGGAGCTGCCGGAAAATCCGGATTTCATCGTTTTATCACCATGGTTCGTTTTACCATTAATGGTAACAAAATTGACAACCTTGAAATTTTTGAGTCACCACGAAAATAAATTATCACTTAGATTTAGCAGGTATCATTTGGTAATTTAATCCTATTAACCTACCTTTGAATGCCATTAAAAGTACTATCTCAATAGCTTCTGATTATTATGAATATAACTACTGCTTATATTAAGGTAAATGACGTTGGTTTGCAAAATACACTAAAGCAAATTTTAACCGACAACAAAATTATCAGGTTAATTAGCGATGAAAATGAGTTGGTTGACAGCAAAGCTGACATTATTATTGCCGATATTGGTACGATTTCAGAACTATGTAAAACCATTGAGGGGATGGTTATAAAAAATTATTTTTTACCTGTTCTGGCCATCATAAACGAAAATGAAACTTCGGACGAAATTCCTGTTTGCGTAACCGATTTAATTAAAACTCCTTTAAACATTTCGGAGTGGAAGGCTCGCATTAAAACATATTTGAGAATTAGAAACAACGAGCTTTCCAAGCTTAATCGCGAGCTTTTCGCACAGCTTTTCGACTCCCTCTTTATGGACTTTCCATGTCCTACACATATGGTTGACAGTAATTTAAATATTGTTCAAACAAATAGAAAGCTATTAGAGCTAACAGGTAAAAAACAACATGAAATAGTTGGTAAAAAATGTTACGAGGTTTACCAAAACATAAAAGATGTTTGCGATAATTGTACGGTAAAAAAGGTGCTGGAAAGAAAGGTTGCCGTTTTTGAGGAAGATGTGCATGTTTTTAAAGGAAACAACAAATATTTTGAAAAAAGTGCTTACCCTTTATTTAACGAAAGAAATGAAATAGAGTTTGTTATTGAGACTGCTAAAGAGGTTACCGAAAAAGTGGAGGAGCGGTTAGTAATTAAACAGGATGAAGAAAACTACAGGAAGTTTATTGAAAAATCAAGCGACTTAATAATCCTTTTCAACCGAAAGGGAAAAGTTATTTTTACCAATAAGCAAATTGAAAAATATGGTTACACCTCGGATGAGGTAATGGGCACCTCCATTTTAAATTATATTGTTAAAGATAACGTAGAGAAAACGGCAAAATTACTTGCCGATTTATTTGACGGCAAAGTTGAATCGTACACTTTTGAAAACAATATTGTGGCAAAGGGAGGGCGTGTTGTTCCAATAATTTCAAATGATGTTATCATTCAATATCAGGGTGAACAGGTTGATTTCGCCATTATAAAAGACATCAGTCCACTTAAAGAAATTGAGGAGCAGCTGCGTAATAATTCGACAACATTAAACAATATTTTTAATAATTCGGTGGTTGCCATTTATGTTCAGGAAAGAGACGGAACATTTATTGATGTAAACCAGGCTGCTGTGAAGATATATGGGTTTGATAATAAAAGTCAGTTGATAGGTAAAAACCCATCCATTGTATCAGACGATAATAAAAATGACCTCGAAGAAGTTAAAAAATATATGGAACTTGCCTTTAACGGCGAGTCGCAATCATTTGTCTTTTGGGGCAAACGTGTGGATGGTTCATCCTTTCCAAAATATGTTACCATCGAAAAAGGTTCCTATTTTGGTAAAGAGGTTGTTTTTGCCTATGCCGTTGATATTACCGATTGGTTTGAAACCCAAAAACAACTTGAAGAAAGCGAAGAAAAATACCGGGCAATTGTTGAAAATATTCACGATGGCCTTTATATTTATGACGGAAAAAATCTCAGGTTTGTAAATGATCAGATGTGTGAAGTTTTGGGTTTTTCAAAGGAAGAGATGTTTAAAAAAGATGTCTGGGAATTTTTCCATCCCGATGACAGGGAGCGCATAAAAAACAATGCCTTTGCAAGACTTATCGGTGAAAATGTTCCTTCGGTTTTTTCATCTAAAATAGTTACAAAAACCGGCGAAGTAAAGTATGGTGAGTTCATGGTTCGTAAAATTACCTATCAGGGTGAAACGGCTATCATGGGAGCGGTTCGTGATGTTACCGATAAAATATTATTTAACGAAAAGCTCATTGAAGCTAAAAATAAAGCTGAAGAGAGTAGCAGGCTTAAATCAGCTTTTTTAAATAACATGAACCATGAGTTGCGTACTCCCATGAATGCCATTATGGGCTTTTCGGAGTTAATGGATAAAGCAAATACAGAACAAAAATCACAATTTGCCGGTATCATTCGTAACAGTGCCAAACAACTGCTTTCGCTATTGGATGATGTGCTGTATTTATCGCGGCTGCAAAGCGAACGGTTACCTGTTAAAAACAACTACTTCTCTCCTTGTCAGGTAGTTGACGATATTGTTAAGATGTTTGACCTTGGCAATAAAAATAGCAACGTAAGCATTGTTGCCGGCAACCCCAATAATCATAAAAATATTGAAATATATGCCGATGAAGCAAAAATAAGGCAAATAGTTACCAACTTTGCCTCCAATGCGGTAAAACATACTTTTGAGGGTACAGTTGAAATAGGGTTTTTTATCGACGACAAAAAGGTGGAATATTATGTTAAAGATACCGGCGTTGGCATTCCGAAGGATGAACAAACAAAAATTTTCGAAACATTTTATCGTGGCCGGCAATCAGTTAGTGCAGCCATTAGAGGTACCGGACTGGGACTTAGTATTGCAAAACAGATTGCCGATCAGTTGGATGGAGAAATAAATCTTTCATCGGATTTGGGTCGGGGAACCTATTTTTCATTCTCGTTTCCGTTAAGAGGCATGAAAACATTAAAAACAGAAGAAACAGAGGCTGCTGAAGAAAAAAGTTTTAAAGGGTGGGAAAACATTGAGGTACTGGTTGCTGAAGATGACCCTAACAACTACCTTTTTTACGAAATAATTTTGAAAAAGAAAATCAAACAACTCGACCACGCGTGGAATGGAAAAGATGCCGTTGACATGGTAAATTCAAAAAAGTACGATTTGGTACTTATGGACATTAAGATGCCTGTAATGGATGGCCTTGAAGCAACAAAGCTGATTAAAGCCAAATTCCCTGATCTTCCGGTTATTGCACAAACAGCTTATACAAGTCCCGAAGAAAAAAAAGGAATCCTCGCAGCCGGTTGCGACGAGTATCTTTCAAAACCGGTTAAAAAGCAAAAATTATTAAAAATTTTGGAAAAGTATGCACAGGGGTAGTGTATAGCTGTTTTTAACTTTTCTTTACTTTGAGCATACCTGTTTTTTTGTATTTTTGAGCAAAAGAAAAACAATAAACATTATGAGTATTAGTAGCGATTTATCATTGGTTTACACAGGTTCCAGAGTAGAAGGGCTTCTCCTTAAAGAGCTGTTGGAAGAAAAAGGTATCGGGGTTTTTAAAAAGGATACACTCGAAGCAAGTGTAATAGCAGGCTGGGCAGATGGCTCGCCCGAAGATGCCTGCCAGCTTTATGTTGAAACACAAAATGCCGAAGAGGCTAAAAAGTTTCTGGAAGAATATTTTAAAACAAGAGATAAAAAAAAGTAAAAAGTTAAGTAATAACGCTGCGCAAATGTTTGCGTAGCTGCTTAAATTATTGTTTGCTGCCCCAAAACAGCATGAAAGGAGTGTGGTGTGGAGCGCTGTTTGCTGAACTATTATATTCTCAATAACGAATTGAGAGACAGTTGTGAATTTAATCCCGGCCTGTTTGAAGAAACTCCCTCGGTTTACGAAGTAATAAGAGTTGAAGAGGGTATCCCGCTGTTTTTACATGACCATATTATAAGGTTTTATAACTCCATAAACCTTGCGGGAATGAATTGTAATCTTGCCGAAAAACAAATTAAGAGTCGTATTAAAGCCTTAATTGAAACCAATGGAATGCAGGTTGGTTTGGTTAAATTTATTTTTACCAATCATCCCGTTTCGGACAGCCTGTTTGCAGCCTGGATAACACCGTTTTTATTTCCTTCGGAACATACGCGTAAAACAGGAATAAAAATGGTTAGCTGTCAGGGCAGCAGGCAAAACCCCAATGCAAAAATTTCACACCAAACCGTTCGCCGGCAAGCAGATAAGCTCATTGATAAAAACAATGTTTACGAGGTTTTATTGCTCAACTACCAAGGCATCATAACCGAAGGCAGCAGGTCGAACCTCTTTTTTGTTAAAGATGGAATTTTATTTACCGCGCACCCTTCATTTATTTTAAATGGGGTAACACGTCAAAAAGTTATCAATCTTGCGTTGGAGTCAGGTATCGATGTTTTTGAAAGTGCTTTTAATTTGACTGAGATAGACTATTTCGATGCCGCTTTTATTACCGGCACCACACCAAAGGTGCTTTCGGTCAATACAATAGATACCGTTGCTTTTAATGTTCAACATCCTGTTATTCAACACCTCGCTTTAAAATACAACCTTCTTATTGCCGATTATATTAAAAACTTTACCTGGGAATAATTCAGCTTTTACCGATAAATTGTATTTTTACCCAAACAAAAGTTATGAAACCTCTCCTGCTCTTTCTTTTTTTCAGCTTCTCGCTGCAACTTTCGTTTGCACAAAACAAGATACCTTCGGGTTTTTGTGTTACTCAAAACGAAATGGAGCTTTTTAATACCATTAACTCCATTCGTCACGATTACGGTAAAAAACCCGTTAAGCTTTCGGCCTCGCTCAGTGTGGTGGCGCGAACCCATTGTACCGACTTGCAACAAAACCATCCCGACACAAGCATCTGTAATTTGTCAAGTTGGTCCGACAAAGGCAAATGGACACCCTGTTGTTTTAATTCGTACGTGCCTAAGCCGTTGTGTATGAAGAAAAAACCCAAAGAACTGACGCCGTATCCATATTATGGGTACGAATTGGTCGCCTATTTTCAGGATGGGTACAATTTGGATAGCCTGGTCAATTTGTGGGCTGATACCAAAGAGGTGCTTGATATGATATTAACGAGAGGTATTTGGAAAGAAAAAAAATGGGTTGTGGGAGGTGTTGGTATCGACAGCAACTATGTGGCGGTTTGGTTTGGGCAAAAACCCGACAGGGTGAAGCAGCCCCATGTTTGCAAAGGCCAAAAAGCTGAAGAAAACCATAAAGAGACGGTTACTCAAAAGCATTACTTTTATTTAATTATTGCCAGCTTTAACAACGTAACCGATGCCAAAGAGGCGTTGCGGCGCACCAAAAAAAACGGTTTTAAAAATGCAGGGATTTTGAAAGGTGAAAAAAATGTCAGAGTATATTTGGATAAATACGAAGGACTGAAAGAAGCTTCTCATGCAAAAAGTACACTTTCGCCCACCTACAGGGATGCCTGGATATTGAAAAAGTAAATTTTATGAACGAGTTTTATTTAAAGGAAGTTGTTGGTAATAAAGAGAAGCAGGAATTTCTTGACTTCCCCTCACGATTGTATGTAAACGATAAAAACTGGATAAGGCCGCTGGATCAGGATGTTGAAAAGGTATTTGACCCTAAGCAAAATAAATTTTTCAGAACCGGCAATGCCATCAGGTGGCTTTTAGTGGATGGCGAAAACCAAACCGTAGGCAGGATTGCCGCCTTTCACGAAAAAAATACCGCTCGCAGTTTTGAGCAACCCACCGGAGGAGTTGGCTTTTTCGATTGCATCAACAATCAGGAAGCAGCCAATATTTTATTCGATGCCGGAAAAAAATGGTTGCAGCAGGCAGGGATGGAAGCCATGGATGGCCCCATTAACTTTGGTACCCGCGAACACTTTTGGGGGTGCCTTGTTGACGGCTTTTTTGAACCGGTTTATAATATGCCGTATAACCATCTTTATTATGCCTCACTTTTTGAAAACTACGGTTTTAAAAATTATTTTAACCAGTTTACCTATCACATGCCAATTGACCCGTCGCTGATGGAGCCGGTTGTGCTTCAAAAGGCGGCTCGCATAGCCCGCGAACCGGCATATGAGGTAGTTAGCTACAAGCGAAAAGAGATTGAAAAATTTACCGATGCTTTTGTAACGATCTTTAACGAAGCATGGGGCAGGTTCCCGGGTGTTAAACCCATGAAAAAAAAACAAGCCCTTGCCATGTTTAAGGCCATGAACCAAATATTAGACCCCCGAATTATTTATTTTGAATACCACAACAACCGTCCCATCGCCTTTTTTATAATGATTCCCGATTTGTATCAAATGATTCGGCATTTTAAAGGGAAGCTAAATGCCTTTAATAAGTTGAGGATGTTTGTCTTTTACAGGATACTAAGAAATGCTACCCGTGCATTGGGCTTGATTTTTGGCGTGGTGCCCGACTTTCAGGGTAAGGGTGTGGAGGCTGCCATGATTGCCCGTTTTGCTGAAGAGACACAAAAACCCGGGTTTAACTATACCGATTTGGAGATGAACTGGATAGGCGATTTTAACCCTCAAATGATAAAACTGATGGGCAGCATAGGTGCTAAAATCAGAAAAACACACGTAACCTATCGCTATCTTTTTGACAGAAAAAAACCCTTTACAAGAGCAAGAGTGCTTTAGGTATTTAAAAAATATTTTCAAAATAATTCCACAGAACATCATTGGGTGTGGGAGCCGTAATAACAACAGGCTCCTTTTTCACCGGATGTACAAACGTTAGCTTTCTGGCATGGAGGCTGATGGATGCATCGGGGTTGGAACGTGGAAAACCGTATTTTAAATCGCCTTTAATGGGACAACCTATGGCTGCCAGTTGTGCCCTGATTTGATGGTGGCGCCCGGTGTGCAGGTCAATTTCAAGCAGGTAATACTCTTTGCTGGTGGCAATCAGCTTGTAGCTCAAAATGGCTTCTTTACCATTGGGAACCGGTTTTTTATGGGCAAACGATTTGTTTTTTTTCTGATTTCTAACCAAATAATGGGTAATGGTATCCGACTCCTTTGGGGGAGGCTGTTTAACAATGGCCAGGTAGGTTTTTTTTATAAGGCGCTCCTTTACCATTTGGTTTAACCGTGTTAGCGCCTTGGAGGTTTTGGCAAAAATTACGGCACCGCTAACCGGCCTGTCGAGGCGATGAACAACACCGACAAATACATTGCCCGGTTTGTTATATTTTACCTTAAGATACTGCTTAAGCGTTTCGTTTAGAGGCTCATCGCCGGTTTTATCTCCCTGAACTATTTCCGATGGTAATTTGTTTACAATCAGCAGGTGGTTGTCTTCTAAAAGTACACGTTCGGAGGGAAACATTATTTAAAATATTGCTCTTTTTCGTTGGGGAAATCCTTGGCTTTTACATCGTTGATATAGTGATCGAAAGCGCCAATAATTTCGTCGTGCAGATTGTGATAGCGACGCAAAAATCGTGGTGAAAAATCCTGATTAATACCCAGCATATCATGTAAAACCAATACCTGCCCGTCAACCCTGTCACCCGCACCAATCCCGATGGTGGGGATGGTTAACGATTCGGTAACTTCTGCCGCCAACCCCGAAGGGATTTTTTCCAAAACAACACCAAAGCAACCCCTGCTTTCCAAAATTTTGGCATCTTTTTTCAGCTTGTCGGCTTCACCCTTTTCGGTTGCTCTTACAACGTAGGTTCCGAATTTATTGATGGATTGAGGCGTTAGCCCCAAATGGCCGAGAACGGGAATGCCTGCCGACAAAATTCTGTCGATGGATTCTACAATTTCCTCTCCGCCTTCCATTTTAATGGCGTTTGCTCCCGACTCTTTCATAATTCGTATGGCGGAGTTTAAAGCCTCTTTCGAGTTGCCCTGATAGGTTCCGAATGGCAAATCCACCACAACCAAAGCGCGCTTTACCGCTTTCATTACCGAAGTGGCGTGGTATATCATTTGGTCGAGGGTGATGGGGAGCGTTGTTACGTTTCCGGCCATTACGTTGGAAGCCGAGTCTCCCACCAAAATAACATCAATACCGGCTTCGTCAAGCAGCCGGGCCATTGAATAATCGTAACCCGTTAACATGGCAATTTTTTCGCCACGTTGTTTCATCTCCTGTAAAACGTGCGTTGTGATTTTTGGATAATCTTTACTTAAGTGCATGGTTTAACTTTTTGCTAAAGGGCAAACATACATAAAGTTTGGTGTAATTCTTAAATTGGGGGTATAAATATTGAAAAAATGCCTCCTAATGAAGAAAAATATGTTTGTAAGGTATTTGTATTTAGTTGTTGTGATGTATTAAACCGCTCCACAGAAAACTCAATTTATAGTTCTGTTTATTTAAAAAAATAATGTAATTTTGTCTCCAATTAGATACAGTAGTTATGTTCTTTATTGAGAAAACGACGGAATTTGATAAATGGCTTAGAAAGTTAAAAGATCTGAAAGCCAAAGGAAAAATTCTATTTAGAATTCAGAAAATAGAAAATGACGGGCACTTTGGAGATTGCAAACCTGTAGGTGATGGAATTAGGGAATTGCGAGTGAATTTCGCTAAAGGATACAGGGTTTATTTCAAGGAAAAAAATGGGGTAATAATTGTTCTATTAATTGGAGGAGATAAGTCATCTCAACAAAAGGACATTGCGAAAGCAAAAGAAATTTGGAAAAAATTAAAAAATAAAAAAAATGGAAACTTCAAAATTTGACATAGCGGATTATTTGGATAGCAAAGAAATGATAGCAGAGTATCTCAATACTGTTTTAGAAGAAGGAGATAATGCAGATGTAATTGTTGCCATTGGACATATTGCCAAAGCGATTGGGATGACCAAAATATCGGAAGAAACAGGATTGAGTAGACCGAGTTTGTATAAAGCATTATCGGACGGAGCCAAACCACAATTTGCAACAATAATGAAAGTTTTAAAAGCAATTGGAGGACAGATTCAAGTGAATCCAATATCCGCCTGAAAAAATAACGACGCCACAACACCGTTTGCACTAACAAAGTTGTTTAATTAAGCTTTGTTTTTTTCATAATATTTACAAAAAGCCTTTAAGCCGCACTGCTCACATTTGGGCTTGCGAGCCAGACAAACATAACGGCCGTGCAGAATAAGCCAATGGTGTGCCAACGGTATCAGCTCATCCGGAAAATATTTTATGAGTTGCTTTTCGGTTTCAAGGGGTGTTTTGGCATTGTGCGACAGCCCGATGCGGGCAGCTACCCTGAAAACATGCGTGTCAACAGCCATGGCCGGCTTGTTAAAAATTACCGAAGCGATAACGTTGGCTGTTTTGCGTCCTACTCCCGGCA
This sequence comes from Bacteroidales bacterium, assembly GCA_015493215.1. Lineage (GTDB taxonomy): Bacteria > Bacteroidota > Bacteroidia > Bacteroidales > F082 > B16-G9. The sequence goes on from WGDP01000080.1 coordinate 10,590, forward strand.
ACTTTTGCAACTCATTGATGTCCGAAGGGATTTGTCCGTTAAAATCGGATAGCAGCATTTTTGCCATGCCCAAAAGATGTTTGGCTTTGTTGTTGGGGTAAGAGCAACTTCTGATAAGTTCAAAAATATCGGGCACTTCGCTTCTTGCCAGCGATTCAGGGTCAGGATATTGTTTGAAAAAAGTTTTGGTAATTACATTAACCCTTTTGTCGGTGCACTGTGCCGAAAGGATAACCGCTACCAAAAGTTCGTAGGGGTTGTTGTATTCAAGTTCGGTTTCGGCAACGGGCATGTTTTCTTTAAAGTAGGCCGTTACTTTTTCAAAACGTTCTTTTTTGGTCATAATCGGGTTTTTTGCAAAGATGTTACACTTTTACAGAATTTCAAAATCCTGATTCCAATTTATCAAACTAAATAGGACACTGATTAAACTGATTATTATGATTTGCACTGATTAGTTCTCTTATCTTAATAAATCAGTCTCATCAGTCCCATCAGTGTACCATTAAAACAGGAATTAGCCTTACACCAATACAACAACACATTACCTCCCATATTAAACAATCTGCCAACCTAAAAAATTACTCAACTTTATCTATCTTTGCTTCCTTAAAATCGGTGTCCATGGCAAAAAAACTTTCGGTTATAATTCCGGCATTCAACGAGGAGCGAACCATCCAAACCATTCTTGAAAAGGTAGTTTCCGTTAAACTTATTAACGACTTTGAAATGGAAGTAATTGTGGTAAACGATTCTTCAACTGATGGTACCCGCGCCAAAGTTGAGGCCTTTATAAAGCAAAAAGAAGCTGCCGATATTAAGCTTTTTAATCAGCCTTCAAACAGTGGAAAGGGAGCCGCCATTCATCGTGGTATTAAAGAGGCGACAGGCGATTACATTGTTGTTCAGGATGCTGACAATGAATACAATCCACAGGAGTACAACGTACTTTTACAGCCTGTTACCGACGGTTTTGCCGATGTGGTTTTCGGCTCGCGGTTTATGGGTGGCAGGCCGCACCGTATTCTGTTCTTTTGGCATTCGGTGGGCAACAGATTGCTGACAACCCTTTCCAATATGTTTACCAATTTGAATTTAACCGACATGGAAACCTGTTACAAACTGTTTGATGCTAAAATGTTGAAAAGTCTTTTGCTTAAGGAAAATCGTTTTGGCTTTGAACCGGAAGTAACAGCAAAAATAGCCCGTATTCCCAAAGTGCGAATTTATGAAGTGGGCATATCCTACTATGGGCGCACCTACGAAGAGGGGAA
>WGDP01000081.1 GCA_015493215.1 Bacteroidales bacterium
GGAGGACTTCTTTTAAGCTCGCTAGATTTGCATTCCGAGCGATAAACTTTTCCTAAAATAATACCTCTGATAAACTAACGAGGATTTGCAATTCGAGTAATTTACTTCTTGTTAAATACCCTATTAAGCTCGCGAGGATTTGCAATCCGAGTGATCAACATCATGTTAAATAAACTTGTTAATTTTCATATTTCCCGCCGCAATGACGTAATCAGACAGGCCTGCACGCGCTTACAAAGCACGTTAGAACGGGCAAATAAAAAAGCCTTTGGGTGACTGTTAAATAAATATTAAAAAAAGGTTAAAAAAAATTTGCTTATCTTTCATAACCTTATTATATTTGTCCTCATTAAAGAAAATGAAAGGATATAAAGGATTGAAATTTGCCGTATGATAAAAATTGAGGATTTGGATGTTTTCCGTGAAATGGAGCAGCAGCCTGCTTTGTGGAAAAAAATTCATAAAGAAATGTTGGTTGTTAAAGAGGAGTTGTCCGGTTTTTTAAATACATACCTGAGCGAGGATAGTGAAGTGGTTTTTACCGGAGCAGGCTCTTCTTTTTTTGTGGGGGAGATGGTGGCAGGCTATTTTCAGGAAAAAACCGGCTATACAACCAAAGCTGTATCCACAACCGAAATTGTAACTTATCCGGCACATTACATCTCCAAATCCAAAAACACGCTATTGGTTTCCTTTGCTCGTTCGGGAAACAGCCCCGAGAGCGTGGCGGCAGCAAAAAGTGCGCAGCGGTTAAATCCAAACATGGCGCACCTTATTATTACATGCAATAAAGGCGGAGAGCTGGCAAACTGTGAAAGTCTGAAAAACCGGTTTGTCTATCTTCTTCCCGAAGAGGCTAACGATAAAGCGCTGGCCATGACCAGCAGCGTAACTTCCATGGCGTTGGTGGTTTTATTAATGGCCAATTTAAACACACTGTCTGAACAGCAATTGCAGGTGGCAAAGGCTGCTGATTTAGTCAATAAGGTACTTTCCAAATATGGAAACCTACTGGCAGGCATTGCCTTGAAAGAATTTGAAAGGGTGGTGTTTTTGGGTTCCGGTCCTTTTTACGGACTGGCACACGAAGCACATCTCAAGGTTCAGGAAATGACCGACGGGCAATTGATTTGCAAGTTCGATTCCTTTCTTGGTTTCAGGCACGGGCCAAAGGCCGTAGTGAACAGCAACACGCTGATGGTTTATTTTCATTCACCCATGGCTCAGGTTCGCAAATATGAAATTGATTTGGTAAGCTCTATTAATAAGGAGCAAAATCCGGCCTACCAGTTAGGATTGTGTGACGCATGTGAAAATGAAAATAATTACAATGCAGTTATAGAATTTGGAAGTAGCAAAACCGAATTGGATGAAGCCTTTTACATGCTTATGTATTTGGTTCCCATTCAGTTGTTTAGTATTTATAAATCGTTGAATTACGATTTAAACCCTGATGCTCCGTCGAAAAGCGGTGCCATACACAGGGTAGTACAAGGTGTAAAAATTTACGAATAATAAAAAAAATGATTCTGTCCGTTTGTCCAAATCCGTCGGTTGACACCTATGTCCACTTTAGCAGTTTTATACCGCAGGAGGTGAACCGTTCCACTCAGGAGCAACCGTTTCCCGGTGGCAAGGGAACCCATGTAGCCTTGGGTATTAAGGAACTTGGCGAGGAAGTAACCCTGCTGGGATTTTGGGCGGGGCCATCCGGACAATGGATAAAACATCGGCTCGAAGAAAAGGGCATCCGCTGCGTTGGACCTGAGGTTGAGGGGTGGACACGAACCTGCTACACCTTTAAAACCGGTGATGATTTTAACGACACAGAAATTTTGGGATTGGGACCTGTAGTTTCAAAAAATGACTTAAACACCTTTTACGAACTATATAGTAAGGAGTTGGAACGCTCGGATATTACAGTTATGAGCGGCTCATGGCCTCAGGGCGCTCCCAGCGATTCCTATGCCATATTGATTGACCTTGCAAACAAAAAAAAGATACCTGTTGTGCTTGATGCCACAGGCGATTTACTTGCCAATGCTATTCAAAAACATCCTTCTGCCATTCATCTTAATAAAAGCGAGGCCGCTGTTTATACCAACAAGCAAAACATAATGGGAATACTAATGGATTTGGCTAAAAACCTGAAAGTTGCAGCTGTTACCGATGGTAAAAACGGATTGTTTTATTTAAGCAATAAAAATATTTTGCACGGTAATGTTGTAATTGATAAGGTGGTTAGTGCTGTAGGCAGTGGCGATGCTCTTACCGCAGGGCTGACGGTTGCCATGCTGAGGAATTATAATAATGAAGATACGGTAAAATTATCGGTGGCTTGCGGTGCTGCCAATTGTTTACGGCACGAGCTTGGCATGTTTTATAAAAAAGATGTGGAAAGATTGTTAAATAAAGTTGTTGTGGAAGAATTTAAAATGGAGATAGCCTGATGGAACGATATGACATATTGGTTGTGGGCGAGTTAAATGTCGATTTAATATTAAACCGGCTGCCATCGTTGCCTGTTGAAGGAAAAGAGATATTGGCTGAAGATATGACGCTGACCTTGGGAAGCTCATCGGCTATTTTTGCTTCCAATGCTGCTGTATTGGGGAATAAGGTGGCCTTTCTCGGCAAAGTGGGAAACGATAGTTTTGCTGACCTCGTGATAACGAGCTTGCAAAATAAAGGAGTTAACACCAACCATATTATCAAATCAAAATCGGAGCAAACAGGTGCCACCATAGTACTTAACTATGGTGAAGACAGAGCCATGGTTACCTATGCCGGAGCCATGGAAACACTGTCGGTAAGTGATATCAGCGAAGATGTGCTAATCAAGGCACGCCATTTGCATGTTTCTTCTATTTTTTTGCAGCCGGCGCTGAAACAGGGGTTGATTTCCCTTTTTAGCAAAGCCAAAAATCTGGGGCTTACCACTTCGATTGATATGCAGTGGGATCCCGATGAAAAATGGGAGGTGGATTTGGAAAAGCTACTTCCGCTTACAGATGTGTTTTTGCCCAACGAAGCCGAGCTGCTTGCACTGACATCAACAAAAAACATTGACGATGCCATCGAAACCGTAAGGCCTTATATCAACACCCTTGCCTTAAAAATGGGCAACAAAGGTTCAAGAGGGGTTCAGGGCAATGAAGATGTTTTTGTTAAACCATGGTTGAATAAAAATGTGGTAGATGCCATTGGCGCAGGCGATAGTTTTAATGCAGGATTCATTACGAAATACCTCGAAGGTTTTTCGTTAAATGAGTGTTTAAAATACGGTAACCTTGCCGGCGCAGTTAATACAACTGGGGCAGGAGGTACAGGTGCCTTTGTTAGCTTAAAAGAATTTAGAAAAACCGCTCTTGACAGGTTCGGTGTAAAATATTAATAACTAGAATGATGCGGCTACAGGAAAAATTTAAGGATGTTCAACGTGCAGGCAAGGCGCTGCTGGCAACTAATTATTATAATTACGAAACCCTGCGTGCAGTTTTGGAGGCTGCCAAAAGTAAAAACGTCCCTTTAATCCTACAACTTACCAAAAGCTCCATTGATTATATGGGGCTTGAAAATGCGGTGGCAATGGGTAGGGCAGGGCTAAAATATTTTGGCGTGGAAGGATGGATTCATCTTGACCATGGCGGCTCGGTTGAGTTGGTCGAAAGGTGTTTAAAAGCAGGTTTTGATTCGGTAATGTTCGACGGAAGCGAACTGCCCTTTGATGAAAACATTGCTTTAACAAAGCAGGTTGTGGAGATGGCCAAACCCTTTAACGCCAACGTAGAGGCCGAATTGGGATACGTTGCCAAACTTGGACAATCAACTGAAAAAATGAACCTTACAACTCCCGAAGATGCCCGTAAATTTGTTAACGCAACCGGTGTTAACGCTTTGGCGGTTGCCATTGGTACGGCACATGGATTTTACAAAAGTGAACCCAAACTCGATTTTGAAAGATTAGAGGCTATCAAAAACGCCACCGATGCCTTTTTGGTACTACACGGCGGCTCGGGAGTTCCCGACGAAGCCATCAGAAAAGCTGTTAGCCTTGGCATTTGTAAAGTAAACATTGCAACGGAAATAAAAAATATGTTTACACAAACCCTGAAAAAAGAGTTGGTGCAAAACGAAGAAATTGATTTACGAAAAACATTTCCCCCGGCCATAAAGGCGGTTAAGGAATTGATTGAACATAAATTATCATTAGTTAATTAAAACCGGATATTATGAAAAAAATTTTATTTTTTGTTGGTTTTGTCTTTTTAACATTACCGTTGTTTTCACAGGTTACGGGTACCGTTTTCGATGAAGACAACAACACCCTTCCCGGGGTAAATGTTGTTATTAAAGGGACAACAACCGGTACGGTAACCAACCTCAATGGAAAATTTTCCATCAACGTTAAAAAAGGTGATGTATTGGTTTTTCAATACATTGGATACCAAAAACAAGAGCTTACTATTGAATCGCTTACGAAGGCATATAACGTAACCATGGTGCCCGATGTGGTTAATATGGACGAAGTGGTGGTAATGGGCTATTCAAACAAAACAAAAACGGAAGTGGCCAGTGCGGTTTCGGTTGTCAATGCCGACAAATTACTGGATGTTACCACCGACGATGTGGGTACCATGTTGCAGGGTAAAGTTTCGGGCGTACAGGTTGTAAGCGAATCCGGACAGCCCGGAAGCGGTTCTCAAATCAGAATTCGGGGTATTTCAACCATAAAACCCGGCAACGAAGAACCGCTTTATGTAGTTGACGGCATCATCGGTGGCTCGTTTGACCCCAACGATGTACAATCGGTAACGGTTTTAAAAGATGCAGGGGCTACCGGAATGTATGGCGCCCGTGCAAACAAAGGAGTTATTATTGTTACCACAAAAACAGGAACTACCGGTAAAACACAGTTTAACTTTAAAGCCAGCGTGGGGATGAAAACTGCTGATCAGGGAAACCTGAAAATGATGAATGGGCAGCAGTTCTACGACTGGAGCAGCGAGCTGTACCGCGACCCCGAAACACACGAAATTGATAAAATTAAATTCTATCAATATTATCCGCGTGAGCTGGCTTCGCAAAATTATGATTGGGTTAACAACGGTTTTAAACCCGCCATGACTCAACAATATCATTTGTCAGCATCAGGCCGAAATGATAAATTTGGCTATTTTGTTAGCGGTAACTATTTTAACGACAAAGGAACCTTTAGAAATACCGGCTACGAAAAGGTAAACATCAGGTTAAATACTGAATATCATTTTAACAAATGGGTTTCCATGAAAAACAACTTTAATGTTTATGCCAACAGAGGAAGCTATTACGATTATATGGACATGTATTACACCTATCTTGCATTGCCCTGGGATAATCCGTATAACGACGACGGAACCATTAAGTACATCGATGGAAACACTCCCGGAAAGTGGTGGTCGCGCGATAAAATTAATCCTTTTCATACCATCGAAAACTCCGACCACAATTCAAAGGGGTTTGGTTTGGATTACGACTTTGTTTTAAACGTTAACATTACCAACTGGTTATCATTTAGCAGTTCAAACCGGTTGAGCTTTAGCACCGATAAGTCACACGATTTTGTATCACCTGTTGCCGCAGGTCCGTTTCATGATAAAGGATATATTCACGAACGTCAAAATAACTGGTGGGGAGGTATTACTTCCAACATGCTAAAGTTCAATTTTGACCTCGGCAAAAACTCAATAACCGGACTGGCCGGCATTGAAATTAATGGAGGTTCAAACGATTACATGTGGGTTGAAGGAAAAGGACTTCCCGAAGGTTTCGATGTGCCATCGGTAGCTTCCAGTGAACTTAAAATTGGAGGTACATCCACGTTGGAATATTTTAATTCACTCATTTCACAGGTAAATTATAATTACGATAAACGTTATTTTTTAACTGCGTCGTTTAGAGCCGATCAAACCTCAAACTTTCCAGTTGACCATAACACAGCCTATTTTCCGAGTGTGGCTGCTTCGTGGCTGGTAAGTAACGAAACTTTTTTTAAGGATAACGTAAGTTTTATGGATATGTTAAAACTGAGAGCAAGTTACGGCGTTACCGGAGACCCAGATATTGGCGCATCGCGATTTATGGGACTGTTTTCGCTTAGCTCGCAGTACAACAACAATCCTGCTGCCATCCCGTATCAGTTGGCAAACTACAATTTAACATGGGAGCGCACCAACGAGTTTAACCTCGGTATTGATATGAGTTTTTTCCAGCGTATCAGCCTTACCCTCGACCTCTATAACAACGTTACCAACGATTTAATTGTTTTGGTTGCCCAACCGCTTTCGCAGGGTTTTGAGCATCGTTGGGAAAATGCCGGAAAGGTTACAAACAAAGGGATTGAGCTTAACCTGAATGCCATTGCAGTTAAAACTAACTCATTTGAATGGAACATCGGTTTCAACTTTGCCAAAAACAGCAACATTTTGTCAGGCATCGAAAACCCGTTCTACTCAACAGTTAATGGCGTTTCGCAAATTTATCGCAACGATGCCTCCATTTATACCTTTATCCTTCCAAAATGGTTGGGTGTTGACCCCGAAACAGGGGCACCGCTGTGGGAAAAGGTAAATGCTGACGGCTCAAAAGAGCCTACTTCAAAATATAAGGAAGCTACTCCGCAGGAGGTTGGCAAAGCACTGCCCGATTTTGTTGGTGGAGCTTCCACATCGCTGTCGTGGAAAGGGCTTACCCTTTATGCCAGTGCAGCTTACCAATACGGTAACGATATTTACAACTACACCAATCGTTTTATGGACAACGACGGCCATGAGCCTTACATCAATGCTATTGTTCCTAAGAGCGACTGGAAACGATGGGAACGTCCCGGCGATATTGCCACCCATCCCAGCATGCAAAATGCCGAGCTTTCCACCGAAAACTCATCAAGGTATCTCGAAGACGGAAGTTTTATTAAAATCAGAAACATTTCGTTAAGTTATACCCTTCCCAAAAAGTGGAGTTCTGCCATTAAAATGAGAAATGTTGTTGTTTCGTTACGAGCCGACAATGTTTATACCTGGACTAATTACTGGGGGCAAGACCCCGAAGTTACCTTGTCAAAAGGCGACTGGTCAATGCCCGGAGTGTCGGATTTTAAATATCCGAACAATCACCAATATGTTTTCAATGTTAATTTTAACTTTTAATACCCAAGACCATGAAAACTAAAAATATATTACAATCAGTTGTGTTGTTGTTTGTTTTGGCGGTTACTTCCTCTTGCACAAAGTGGGATGTTGCACCACGTGACCAGATTTCAACAGAATCGCTTTCAGAAACCAAAGATGGTATCATCAATGTTACCAACGGAGTGTATGCACTGTTTAAAAATCAGGTTGAGTTCAGCGGATTTATCGATGATAACAACGCCTACCTGCGACAATATTTTCAAATGTCGGATTTTGCTTCCGACGATATTGTTTGCGGTCAGGTAACCACCGACCCGTTGTATTACAGCTTTACCTATACCCATTCGCCGGACCAGTCGAACTCCAGATTTTTTTGGTATGTATCCTATAAAATGATAAGCGGAACCAATACGGTTATCGATATTGTTGAAAACAGCGGCAAAATAGAACGCACACCCGAGGTTAATCAGATTCTGGGAGAAAACTATTTTTTACGGGCTTTTTCCGAATTCAGCCTGTTAAAGTTTTACGCCAATCTGCCCACAGTAGGAAACCCCGATAGTGATCCCGGCATTATTCTCAGAACCACTGCCAATGAACCAACAAAGAAGGCAAGAGCCACGGTTACCGAAAGTTACAATCAGGTTATTGCCGATGCTAAAATGGCTGCCTCGCTAATGAACACCAGCCGCGGTAAGGAGTTTGCCTCCAAAGCTGCAGCCTGGGCTTTGCTTTCCAGAGTATATCTTTATCTCGAAGACAATGCTAACACCATTGCTTATGCTGATTCAGTGATAAATTCAGGAGAGTTTACTATTGAGCCTGCTTCCTCGTTTCCAACCTATTTTCCCAACGCCATTGCCAGCGACGAAACTATTTTTCTGATCGCCTATACGCAGCAGGATAATCGCGGTAAATTTGGCTCCATCGCATCAATGATTTACAGTGATGGAAACAGCGGATGGGGCGAAGAGTTTGCCTCGGAATCGTTAAGAAAAGTAATGGCTGAACATTTGGAAGATGTTAGATGGAAATACATCGACACGCTATATAAAGACGATGGTACGGTGATGACCAAAAACGGTATTCCCATATTTTACATCACCAAATTCTCGTTTCAGGATGGCGATCCCAATCTTAGCTCACCGGTTATGTTCCGTATTTCTGAAATGTATTTGAACCGTGCCGAGGCTTATGCCAAAATGGGTGACGAAGCAAAAGCCCTTGCTGATGTAAACGAAATAAGAAAAAATAGAGGCCTTGAAGGTTCACTTTATACTTCGGTACCGTCAGGAAAAACCCTTTTGGATGTGGTGCTTGAGGAGCGCCGCATTGAGCTGGCTTTTGAAGGACAACGTATTTTCGACCTCGTTAGAAACCATCGCGATATAATTCGTAAATATTGGGGATATCATATTAAAGGTATTCAGGTGCCCGATATCGACCCCAACAATCCACCGACAGGTTATCCCGAGTTGGTGATTCCGTGGAATGATCCTTCTGTTTTATATTATATCCCGGCAGACGAGATATTAGCCAATGATTTATGTGTACAAAATCCATAGATGTTTTTTTAATTTTTTTATTAACCAAATCTTTATTATTATGAAAAAGACAAGTTTTGCAAGTTTAGCAGCATTTTTAATGCTCATTACAGCTGTAGTTTTTACCGGCTGTAAAAAAGACAACCCGCCACCAACCATTACCGGTGATGCCCTGTTTTCGTTTGTGGCCGACGGATTAACCGTTACCTTTACCAACGAATCGGATGTTACTCCTCCGGTAACCTATGCATGGGATTTTGGTGATACCGAAACTTCTACCGAAAAAGATCCGGTTCACACCTATGCTTCAAAAGGAGAATACACTGTTAAATTAACAGTAACCGATCAAAACGGTGGAAAACATGAAGTATCCACAAAAATAAATGTTGACCGTAAAGGTAGAATTAAATTGGATGATGGTACGTTAGATGACTGGGATGCAGTTACCGAAGACCAGTTTGTTGTTCCTTTGGGTGACAATGCCGGTGTAATGGTTTCCGCAAAATATGAGTATGATGCCGACTTTGTGTATGCCTATGTTGAATGGGAAGGAAGCCTTGATAACGAATATCAATATGACATCTTCTTCGACTTTGACAACGACAGTACAACCGGTTATAAATCATGGCACTGGACACAGTCAGGTGGTGATTACTTAGTTGAGATTGCCCCAATAACCGATCCTGAAACAGCTCCCCTTGCATTGAGTTATACAGGAACTCCCGGTGCCGGAGAATGGTCTTGGGAAGAAAAACAACTTCCTGCCGAATCAATCGTAAAAGGAACAATGAAACAGGTAGGCAATAACATCGCTTTTGAAATAGGCTTTAAAAGAGATGCCGTTGGCGATGGTGCTTTAAATAATGACGTAATCTCAATGGGTGCTTTTATCAGTAACAGCGACTGGGCTGAAATTGGATATGCTCCTGACGGAGCCGTTGAAGGTGGTCCTGCCCAAAAGTACTTTCAGTTTGAAATGAAATAGTTGTTTGGGTAATTTTTTTCATGAGTAACTGCCGGAGTATTCCGGCAGTTACTCTGTTATTACTTTTTATAAATCAATATTTAACTCGCTTATATGAAACAATTGGTCGCTTTTTTAATAGCTCTTATGCTTGTTTCGGGCACTTGTTCAGCGCAAACCCTCACGCATGTTACGTACGCCGCTGACGACAGTAATTTTCCCAACCCGGGAAGAGGATTTTATCATGCCGACGATCAGCTTGAGCTTGGTACACTGCTGACCTATCCTGCTGAGGGGATAACCCTTGTTTTGCGCGAGTATCATATTGATGAATACCGGGATACAAAAATTCCGGTGGGATATTTATGGAATATCAGACGCGATTTAAACACTTTGCGTCAGGCAGGGTTAAAAGTAATTTTACGATTCAGATATACTGCTAAAACCTCCAAACCTTATGGCGATGCACCCTTAAACATCGTTTTGATGCACATCAAACAGCTTGAACCCATCCTGCGCGAAAACAGCGATGTTATCTTTACTTTTCAGGCCGGATTTATTGGCGCCTGGGGCGAATGGTACTATACCGACTATTTTTCGGCAAACCCGGGAAATATAACCGAACAAAACTGGATAGACCGGCGTACGCTGGTCGATTCGCTACTGAGTGCTTTGCCTCCCGAAATAATGGTCAACGTGCGTACACCCGATTATAAACGACATCTTTTAAACATAGAAAGCTACACACCGGTTACTGCCGAGGAAGCCTATAAAAATTTACCGGTAGCACGAATCTCCCACCACAACGACTGCTTTTTGGCCAGCGTATCCGATGTGGGAACTTATACCGATACCACAGTTCAAAAGCCCTATCTTGCCGAGGATACAAAATATACGGTAATTGGCGGAGAAACCTGCGGACAAAGCGGGTATTCGCATTGCGAAAACGCCTTAAAAGAGTTAAAACGGTTCCATTGGAGTTACCTGAACCGTGATTATCATCAGGGAGTTATCGGCGACTGGATTAATGAAGGTTGCTACCCTGAAATACAAAAAAAACTGGGCTACAGGTTTAAAATGATTAGTGGCGACTTTAGCCAAAGCTCAAATCCCGGCGGTACCTTTTTGTTTAAGCTTAAAATGATAAACGAAGGCTTTGCCAATCCGGTTAACCCCATGAATGCCGAAATTATTTTGCACGGTAAAAATAATAAACAAACCTATCAGGCCACTATAAATGGCGACCTGCGCTTTTGGCCCATTGACGATACCATCAGCCTCGACCTTAGTTACGGATTGCCCCAATCAATGATACCTGACGATTACGAACTTTATTTGAGAATAGTTGATGCCCATACAACCCTTAGTGACAACCCTTCCTATTCCATACGACTGGCCAATCAAGGGGTGTGGGATTCGATAGCAGGTTACAACAAGCTTAATCACTTGCTAACGGTATCAAACGCTACAACATCTTTTTATAGCGGGGGAGATTTTTTCAATAAAAAAGATATTACACTTCCTTATAAGCCTTCATTCCATGTAGATGGAATGGATACGGAATGGTATCTTTACCCCGTTGTCTATCAAAATTACAACCAGAATGCTCAAATTTTAAAAGCCTGGAACACCTCCGATTCACTTTACTTTATGATAAAGGGAGAAGCGATGGGTGATGAAACGAATATTTTTGTTGATGCCGATAACAATACAGAGACAGGAATAGACGGATTCGATTATAAAATTACCTGTTGTAAACTTTTTTATAGCAATTTGGGGGAGTGGCAGGAATTTCAGGGAGCATTGCCCGAATATGCAGCCAACGATTCAATTAAAGAGCTGGCTATTTCTTTGAGCGATTTAAACCAAATTTCGTTGGCCGATTACTACGGCTTACGGGTTCTCAGTGGAACTGATTACCTCCCTGATGTTAATTTGCCCGCTGCCAAAGCAATGAAGAATAAAATTACCACGGTTCCTTACGTAAAGGTTCAAAACAGAGGCAATACCAATACCGTATTCTGGAACAGAAATCTTGAGGATGAAAACGGGTTTATTGAGTTGTATAAATGCCAGGGAGAAGGTGCCGATGGAACTACAAAAACTAAACTCGGGGTGTTTGCCAATAACATAATCAGCTATCAGGATAAAGAGGTTGACCCGACGAAAAATTATGTTTACACCGCTTCGTATATAAGTGGTAATTATAACTCACTGAGCGGCGGTTTTGAACATGAAATTACTGCTGAATCCAATACTCAGGAGTACATTGATATTAAATTAAATGGTGATTCCGCTGACTGGAACCTTTGTAAACCGGTGGCTACAGGATTAATTGATGACCCGCGGCTTCAATCTGTCAGGTTTTTTAACACGGACGATTCTCTTTTCTACAGCCTTGAAACGGAGGGCGATACAATGCGTAATTACCAGCTCTATTTTAATTTGGACGGGGCAGCCGGCTTTGAATACAAAATCAGTAACGATACTCTTTTTAAAAATCAAAACGACAGCTGGGTTTTTCAAAACCTGATTCCTTCATTCGGTGCTAATGGTTTTTTGGAAGCCGGACTAAAACTCAATCAAATTGGCTTCGACAGCATCGACTATCTAACAGCCGTTTCATATATCAACGGTAAAGAGGTTTGGGGAAATGGCGATGCGTTTCCGTTTTTAAAATATGATGTGCTTGAGGCTCCGGAAAACTTTCAACTAAAAGTCTCTTCCGAAATTCCTTACCACCGCATCAGAATTAAATGGAGTTTTAGCAGCAATCCGGATAAGTATGTTATTGAGCGTTCGGTTGACGACAGCCTTCATTTTACCCAATTAACGGTTTTAAACAGCAACAAGTCCTATTTTCTTGACAACGATGTTGACAGCGCTCATGTTTATTATTACAGGATGTTTTCGCATAAGGACATTTTGCGTTCACCCTATACCCAAACCATGTGGATGCGCCCCGGTGTTACAGGTATTAACAGCATTGCCGGTAAAAGCGGTTCCATTACTGTTTTTCCGGTTCCCGTTAAAAGCAGGTCGGTAATTAATATAGAACTTCAATCTCCCGACAAGATAACAGTTAATCTATTTTCCTTGTCAGGTAAAAAAATAACAACGTTTTTTAAAGGAAGCGTTACCGATAAAAAAAGTATTGATTTTAATGCATCAAAATTGCCCGCAGGTATCTATTTAATAAGTGTTACCGGACGTCATACTTTGCTGATGCAAAAAGTTTTGGTGCAATGATAGTAAGAATTTACAGGATAAAATAAACAGCATATTAATGGTGTGTTGGTTTAATAATATCTCAAGTGTTCATTTTTTGGTTAATGATGACCCGGGCTTTTGCCACGGCAGAAGTTCCGGGTTTTTTTTAAAAGCGAAAATTTATGAGTAAAAAACATTGGTTAGTTTATGCTTTGATTACAACCTTTTTTTGGGGTGTTTGGGGTGCCTTTAGCGAAATACCCGAAAAGAATGGTTTTCCGGGAACTTTAATTTATGTTGTATGGTCGTTTACCATGATTATTCCCGCATTCTTTGCCTTAAAACAGGTTAACTGGAAAATTGAAACCGATAAAAAATCGTTGTTTTACGGGCTTCTGATTGGTTTTCTCGGTGCAGGAGGGCAGTTGGCTTTGTTATCAAAAGCCATCGTTACAGGGCCTGCATATTTGATATTTCCTATCATTTCGCTTTCACCGGTGGTAACCATCATATTGTCAACCATTGTATTAAAAGAGCGTGCAGGATGGAAAGGATGGACGGGCATTGTTATCGCATTGGCAGCCATACCTCTACTTTCTTATCAGGCACCCGAAGACGGTCCGGCCAATTATACCTGGCTGATTTATGCTTTGATTGTATTTTTTGCCTGGGGCTTACAGGCATTTTATATGCGCAAAGCCAATAAAACCATGTCGGCTGAAAGCATCTTTTTTTACATGACCCTTACCGGCATTGCACTTTCCATTGTTGCTGTGTTTATGACCGATTTCTCAAAAGATATCAATTGGGGGTTTAACGGCCCCGGATTGGCATTTCTTATTCAAATACTCAATTCCATTGGCGCTTTAACCATTGTGTATGCCTTTAGATACGGTAAAGCCATTATTGTAAGCCCGCTTACCAATGCAGTAGCTCCGGTAATAACCATTATTATTTCACTAATTTTGTATGCCGTGTTCCCAAACAACATCGTTTTAACAGGCATGGTGCTGGCGTTGGTTTCCATGTTAATTTTATCGTTTGATGATGAGGATTAGTTTAGAATAATGGCAAAATAATAAAGTTCATGCCATTTGGGATTGTGTATTGTGAAAGAATTAAATATTAGGTTATAAAAAAATACATAAAAAAGTATTAACTTTATATCCATTATATTTGCATAAAAAACATAAAAATTATGAATACTTTAACGTTAAAATCTCAAATACAAAAGATGATTAATGAATTAGATGATATTAACATTCTAAATTCCATTTATTCCATTCTTGACAAAGCGACCCTTGACCCTGAGATGAAATCAATATTATCAAAAAGAGCTGAAAAATCTGAAGAAGATATTAAACATGGTAGAACTTTGACTATGCAAGATTTTATCAACAAAACAAGTGAAATTGGCAGATGAAACTATTATTTACCGAACAGGCATTAATTAGTTTTGAAGAATCACTCTCTTTTATTTCCAATGATGTTTCGCATGAAAAACTATTAGAAATTAGGGACAAAATTATTGAAGCGGCCAATAAACTCTTGACAAATCCCTTTATTGGGCAAAAGGAAATATATCTTGACCATTTGGGTTTAAATCACCGAAGGTTAATTGTAGGACATTATAAAATTATTTATAGAGTTACAAAACAGTATATTTTTATTACTGATATTTTTGATACGAGACAAGATCCTAATAAAATGAAAGAGTAACTTTAATGCAGTAAAAGATATGACTTTCATTTATAATGTATTGGTACTAAATGATTAGTATCAGAAATACAGCATAGAAATAATTAATAGTAATAGATAATGAAAAAAAGAAAATATATTTATTTACTCCTGCTCCTGATGCCGCTCTTTTTGATGGCTCAACGGGATGATTTTACCGAGATACATGTTAACAGTGTGCCTCAGCATGTTCAACCAATGACAGGGATTGTATTTTGGCAGGATCAGTACCAAAATAAAATTCAGGATGCCACTTCGTTGGAGTTTTCGTACATGCTGTTTGATAAAGTTGTGGACGGCTCCGGAGAATACGACTGGAGTTATGTTGAAAACAAACTCAACGATATTGCTTCGCGAAATCACCAGGCTATTTTTAGATTTAGATATGTTTATGTGGGCAAGCAAACATCAGTGCCGGCTTACATCAAGGCTTTGCCTGACTACCACGAAACCGAAGGAATATCAGAAGGACAGACCACCTGGTTTCCCGACTGGACTAATCAGGAGTTAAAGGATTTCACCCTTGATTTTTACACCAAATTTGCGCAACGCTACGACAATGACCCCCGTTTGGCTTTTGTGGAGGTGGGATTTGGTCTGTGGGCTGAATATCACATCTACGACGGTCCGTTTATTCTGGGGCAGACTTTTCCCTCTATCGCCTTTCAGGATACCTTTTTCAGGCATCTCGACACTACTTTTGTCCAAACACCCTTTATGATTTCCATCGATGCCGCTTCCATCGAATCCGACCCGCCTTATACCCCTTTTTATACGGATCCTGATGTGTTAAACATACCCTTCGGGCTGTTTGATGATTCATTTATGCATGAAGGCTTTGATGAACCCGGTGAGTATAATACCGAAAGTTGGAACTTTTTTGATAGAAACCGCTACCAGGTTGCACCGGCAGGAGGGGAGTTCAGCTATTACACTGACTACGACCAGCGCCATGTACTCGATTATCCCGATGGCCCCTACGGCAAACCCTTTGAATTTTTTGCCAACGATTTTCACATCACATTTATTATTGGCAACGACCAGGCTTTATATCAAACTCCCGAGCGCATCAAACAAGCCTCCATGGCAGCAGGATATTTGTTTAAGGTAACCTCTTTTCTTTCCAAACAGGACTCTTCGGTGGTGAATATTAAAAATGTAGGCGTGGCACCTTTTTATTACGATGCTTATGCAACCGTTGACGGCGTTCGCTCACCGGTTTCGTTAAAACATCTTTTGCCCGGCGACAGTATCGATTGTCCAGTTTCGGCAGGAGGTGACAGCCCTGCATTAACCATTGAATCGGACAGGCTGGTTGCCGGTCAGGTTATTGAATATCTTGGCACCGAAAACCACCTTGGTATTACGGAGTCAGATAAAAATTCCGGCTTGTTAATCTATCCCAATCTCGTTGAAAAGGGGAATGGAATCGTTTTAAAATCAAACGATAACAGTACAAAAACCTTAAA
>WGDP01000082.1 GCA_015493215.1 Bacteroidales bacterium
ATTGACAGGAAATAAAAAAGGAATTGAGTCAATCAGAGTTGATAAAAAATACAGAATTGAATTTACATCCTCTGTAGAGGAAAGTGGCCAAAATTACATAACTATCTGCTCAATAATAGAGTTAAGCAACCATTATAAATAGAAGATTATGAGAACAAAAAATATTTTACCATTTGAAGCTACTCATCCCGGAGTTTTGATTGGTGATGAATTAGAAGTTAGAAAAGAGATTACACAAAAAGACCTCGCTAAAGAAATGGGGGTTAAACCCTCCTTTTTAAATGAAATAATTAAAGGCAAAAGGCCGCTTACTGCTGATAATGCAATTATTTTAGAAAGTATTTTAGGAATACCGGCAAACTATTGGATGCGTTTTCAGGCTCAATATGAAATTGATAAAGCACGAATTAAAGAAAAAAACATTGAACGAATTAAAAATATTGAAACATGGAAAATAATTAAAGAGCTTGTTCCAATCAAATATTTTAAAAAACTAAAATACCTAACAGATTCTATTGATAAGGATATTAAAATTATAATGAAAATATACAATGTGACGGGCATTGACGAATTAATCAGTTCAGCTGCAAGAAAAAATTCTGCTTTCTACAGAAAATCATCAAAACTCCAAATTGATGAAAAAAATATGTTTGCGTGGAGTTCAATTGCAACTTACGAAGCAAGTAAACAAAAGGTTAATCGTTTTATTCCGGACAAAATAGATCAATTGTGTATTCAATTAAATAATGTTTTCTATAAAAACGAACACACATTACTCAACACGAAAAAGGTGCTTAACCAATTTGGGATTAAGTTTGTTACAATACAAAAATTTGAAAAAACTCCCATTGACGGATTTTCGTTTTGGCTGGACAATAATCCGGCAATTGCAATGACTCTAAGGCATAATAGAATTGATTATTTTGCATTTACACTGATGCATGAAATCGGCCATATTGTACTTCATTTATCAAAAAATAAAAATGCAGAATTTATTGACTTAAACAAGAATAACAAAAAAGATATAGTTGAAAAGGAAGCGGATTATTTTGCACAAACAAAACTTATTTCAAAAGAAATATGGAATGAAGTTATAACGAAACACATTCCTTTAAATGACAATAAATTATTTACATTAGGAAAGCAGTTTGGAATAAATCCTGCAATATTATTGGGAAGAATAAACCACGAAATAAATAATTACGCCATTAAAACAAAAATTGATAAAAGGCTTAAATAAATCCATTAAACAAACTTCTCAATCAGCTCCACCAGGCGGCTTGAGTAACCCATTTCGTTGTCGTACCAGGCAACCACTTTTACCAGTTTATTTTTATCGCCCAACACGGCGGTAAGGTTGGCATCGAAAACAGCTGAATGAGTGTTGCCGATAATATCCATCGAAACAATGGGGTCTTCGGTATATTGCAAAATACCTTTTAACCGGCCCTGGGCAGCTTTTTTAAAAGCAGCATTAATCTCTTCAACGCTGGTAGATTTACGAAGGGTACAGGTAAGGTCGGTAAGCGAGCCGTCAGGAACCGGAACCCGGATGCCGGCACCACCCAGATTGTTTTCAAGATGAGGGAAAATTTTAGTGGAGGCTTTGGCAGCACCGGTAGTGGTTGGAACAATGGAATAAGCAGCCGCTCTGCCTCGACGCCAGTCTTTATGCGGGCCGTCAACCAGATTCTGATCTTTGGTATAACTGTGAACCGTGGTCATAAACCCCTTTTCGATGCCCCATAGCTCATCCAAAATCATAATTAACGGCGCCACATTGTTGGTGGTACATGATGCATTGGAAATAATAACATCGTTTTTATCAATAATATGGTCGTTTACACCAAGCACCACATATTTTACATCATCACGTTCGCCTTTGGCAGGAGCCGATATAATTACTTTTCGGGCACCCGACAACTCAACATGTTTAATGGCATCATCGCGATCAACAAACTTTCCCGTAGACTCAATAACCACATCAACATCAAGACTTTTCCACGGCAGCTTGCCCGGGTCAGGCTCATTAAACACCTCAATACTTTTGCCGTTGACAATAATATGGCTGCCGTTTGAAACAACAGTTCCATCGAACTGCCGTTGAACAGAATCATATTTTAAAAGGTGTGCCAGGTTTGCCGGATCGGTAAGATCGTTAATGGCCACTACCTCCATATTGTTTTTTTTACAAATATTCCGAAAGGTAACCCTGCCTATCCGTCCAAAGCCATTAATGGCAACTCTTATCTTTTTCATTTTGTTGTTGTAAATATTGCTGACAAAAGTAAAAAAAGTGTTTAACAAAAACCCATCAACCCTGGGAATGTCTTGTGAGCTAATTCCTATTTTGATGCGATATCGGTTCTATCAAACCAAGTAATACTTTACATATTTTTATAGAACACTACACCGAAGAAGAAAATGAATAGATATTTTGTCCCGTTGGGGACAAAATATTTATAGAACATAATTTTCCGATAACAACAGTCCCGTAGGGACACGCAAATAAATAATATATCGCATCAAAATTGGAATTAACCAGTCTTAGCAACCTGAACGATTTAACGCCGTTAAAACAAAAACCAAATCCATTTTAAACTATCTTAGCATCCATTCAAATCCTAACCTTATGAAACAGTTGTTAATTGTCTTAATAGTATTTATAACCTCCTGCCAGCCTGCTAAAAAACCCATTGATAAAACAGCTGAAAAGCCGTTGCATTTAACCAAACAAGAGGCTGCAAAGCTATCGGTATTACCTTTAAAATGTGTAAATAAAGAGTATCCCAACAAACTAAGTCAGGTGCTTACAAGTGATGCCGATTTGAAACCGCCCCGGGTTTTGCATCCCTGTTTTTACGGCTGTTTCGACTGGCACTCATCGGTTCACGGACATTGGTCGTTGGTAAAGTTGCTGAAAGAGTTTCCCGATATGCCCAAAGCCGACAGCATAATAATCTTACTGTCAAACAAGCTTTCCAAAGAAAACATGTTGCGCGAAACGGCCTATTTTAAAGCCAAAGAAAACAAAACCTACGAACGCACTTACGGCTGGGCCTGGCTGCTAAAGCTTTCGTCAGAACTACACACATGGAATGCTCCTGTTGCCCGAAAACTGGAACAAAACTTACAACCCCTTACCGACACCATTGTTAAATTTTACAAGACCTACCTGCCCAAACTACGTTATCCCATCAGGGTGGGAACACATACCAACACTGCGTTCGGACTCTCTTTTGCCATGGATTACGCCAAAACTGTTAACGATACGGCTTTTGAAAACATCATTACAAAACGCGCCAAAGATTTCTTTTTAAAAGACAAAGGTTATCCCTTATGGTGGGAACCGGGCGGCTACGATTTCCTCTCACCCGCTTTGGAAGAGATTGACATCATGCGTAAGGTGTTACCCAAAGAAACTTTTTTAGCATGGCTGAAAACTTTTCTGCCCGAAATAACCGATCCCGGCTTTACGCTGGCACCCGGCGAAGTTTCCGACCGTGCCGACGGCCACATGGTACACCTCGACGGCGTTAACTTCAGCCGTGCCTGGTGCTTATACGGATTGGCCAAACAATATCCCGAATTTGATTATCTTATCCCGCTGGCCAACAAGCATGTCAATCATTCGCTGCCAAATTTAATGGGCGACAGCTACGAAGGAGGCCACTGGCTGGCATCGTTTGCCATCAATGCATTAACACAATAAAATTTTAAACCGATGAATAAAATATCCACCCTTTTTAACATTCAATATCCCATCATACAAGGCGGCATGATTTGGTGTAGCGGCTGGGAACTGGCTTCGGCTGTTAGCAATGCAGGCGGACTGGGATTGATAGGTGCCGGCAGCATGCACCCCGAAATATTGGAAACGCACATTAAAAAATGCAAAGCCACCACAAACAAACCCTTTGGGGTTAATGTTCCACTGCTCTATCCGCAAACTGATGAAGTGATGAAAATTATTGTTGACCAGGGAGTAAAAATTGTTTTTACCTCGGCAGGCAACCCGAAAAAATACACCGCATGGCTTAAGGAAAAAGGAATAACCGTTGTACATGTTGTTGCCAATAAAAAGTTTGCTCTTAAAGCTGTTGAGGCCGGTGTGGACGCCCTTGTGACCGAAGGGTTTGAAGCCGGCGGACACAACGGTTACGAAGAAACCACTACCATGGTATTGATACCCATGATTCGTGAAATAACCGATATTCCTCTTATTGCTGCCGGTGGCATAGGGTCGGGAAAAGCCATTGCAGCAGCCATGGCACTTGGTGCCGATGGAGTTCAGATAGGCTCGCTGTTTGCTGCCTCCATGGAATCATCGGCGCATACGGCATTTAAACAGAAGGTTGTTAATGCCGGCGATGGAAGCACCCATCTGGCATTAAAAAAACTGGTTCCCGTACGATTAATCGAAAACCCTTTTTATCAAAAAGTAGCTGAAGCCGAAAACAGCGGCGCCGACAAAGAAACCCTTTCGGAACTATTGGGAAAAGGACGCGCAAAAAAAGGTATGTTTGAAGGCGATATTACGGAAGGTGAGTTGGAAATAGGGCAAATATCATCAATGATTAACAGCATTAAACCCGTTTCTGAAATTATGGAAGAGCTGGTAGTTGATTTTAATAAAACAACAGAAAAAATGAAGTTTTGGCGTTTATAATCGCCAAAAATCGGTATATTTGGCGATTATAAACGCCATTTTTACAGCAAATGATAACGAGAACACTTAAACCGATTATTGAAAATCGTCTGTTTTCAGGCAAAACCATTCTCTTGATAGGTGCCCGGCAAGTTGGAAAGACGACACTTTTAAAGAGCATTGAAAAACTCAATACAGACAACGTGCTCTGGCTAAATGGAGATGACCCAAACGACAGATCGCTTCTTGACAACATTAACAGCACACGGGCAAAGGAACTTTTCCCCCCCGGATCAATAGTCATAATTGACGAAGCACAACGAATTGAAAATGCCGGCCTGACCTTAAAAAATATACATGATAACTGTTCTGGGATTCAATTAATTGCAACAGGTTCAAGTTCGTTTGAACTAACCGATAAAATTAAGGAGTCGATGACGGGAAGAAAATGGACTTATAAATTATTTCCAATTTCTCTAACAGAACTCGTCAATAATTCAAATCGCCTCGAAGTGTTTCGTTCGTTGGAAACAAGAATGATTTACGGGTCTTATCCCGAAGTCATTAACCATCCGGGAGATGAAAAAACTATTCTGCGTGAACTGGTTGACGACTATTTATACAAAGATGTTTTTACATTTAAAGATGTTAGGAAACCCGATGTGCTGGAAAAGTTGGTTCGCGCATTGGCTTTTCAGGTTGGCAATCAGGTTTCTAACCGAGAACTGGCCAGATTAATACAAATTGATAAAGACACCATTGATCGTTATTTGTATCTTTTGCAAGAAGCATATATAATATTCCGGCACAACTCTTTTTCCAGAAATTTAAGAACCGAAATAAAACGTTCGCGAAAGGTTTACTTTTATGATACAGGCATTCGCAATGCTGTCATTAATCAATTTAGTCCGCTTTCGCTCAGAAACGATATTGGTGCCTTATGGGAAAATTTAATGATTGTGGAACGGTTAAAAAAAACGGAGTACAACAATTTCTGTGGCAATCGGTATTTCTGGCGAACAACACGGCAACAAGAAGTTGATTACATTGAAGAAATTGACGGTAAAATTTTTGCTTTTGAGTTTAAATGGAACCAGAAAAAAACTGTAAAGCCACCGGCAGCTTTTATGAATGCATATCCTGAATCTCAATTTCAGGTTATTAGCAACAACAACTTTTTTGAGTTTGTGTAATGCTATTTTAGAATCGATTCAAAAGAATTTTTGTATATCTTGTTTGCCTTTAAATAAAACTTAAAAACAGCATAAAATGAATTTTGAATTTACCGAAGAACAAGAGATGATCCGGCAAGCTGCCCGCGATTACGCGCAACGAGAACTATTGCAGGATGTCCTTGAAAGAGAAGAAAAAGCAGAATTTCCGACAAAACATGTTAAAAACCTGGGCGAGCTTGGTTTTCTTGGCATGATGGTTCCTCCCGAATACGACGGAGGTGGCATGGATACAGTTTCGTATGTGCTGGCTA
>WGDP01000083.1 GCA_015493215.1 Bacteroidales bacterium
AGCCAACAACTTAACCTGCCAAGTGGATATTCAAAAAGGATACCCTGTATTAATTAACGATGATAAAACAACCGAACAAGCTGTTGAAGCTGCCAAAGAGTATCTGGGTAGCGAGCAGGTAGAGCAGCTTCCGCGCAGGATGACAGTGGAAGATTTCGCCTATTATGCACAAAAAGTACCCGCCTGCTTTTACAGATTGGGAGTTGCCAATCCGGAAAAAGGAATCACATCAGGGCTACACACGCCCACCTTTGATGTGGACGAAGAAAGTATTAAAACCGGTACCGGATTACTTGCGTGGATTGCGTTAAAACAATTGGAAAAAACAATATGACCTATGACTGTAGGAGATCAACAATACGAAACCGTATGGATTGAAGGAAACGTTGTTTATATGATTCAACAAAACAAGCTTCCTTTTGAATTTGTTATACATAAATGCCATACCTATTGGGATACCTGTCTTGCCATTACCGATATGGTTGTGCGGGGTGCCGGGGCCATAGGTGCCGCGGCAGGATACGCCATGGCACAGGCCTTTTTAACGGCCAAAGGAAAAAACAGAGCCGTAATCATTCGCGAAGCCCGACAGGACATTGAAGCCACACGGCCTACGGCAAGAAATCTGTTTTATGCAGTAGAAAGAGTGTATCAGGCTGGCCTTCGCAGTGCCGAAGATGCGTTGGTAGAAGCCAAACGAATTGCCCGCGAAGATGCCATGAGTTCGAAGAAAATAGGTGAATACGGAGCCGGCCTCATCGAAAAAAAAGCCAACATTATGACCCATTGTAACGCCGGATGGCTGGCTTTTGTTGATTATGGAACCGCCCTGGCGCCCATCTATCTTGCCCGTAATCAAGGCAAAGATGTTTTTGTATATGTTGACGAAACCCGCCCGCGAAGCCAGGGAGGAAGGCTTACGGCCTGGGAGCTGTATAACGAGGGGGTTCCCCACGTAATTATTCCCGATAACGCTTCGGCCTCTTTAATGGCAGCCGGAAAAATCGACATGGTAATTGTTGGCGCCGACCGTATTGCTGCCAATGGCGACACAGCCAATAAGATAGGAACGCTGGAAAAGGCCATTGTGGCCAAAGCCCTTGGCGTACCGTTTTATGTTGCCGCTCCCACCGCCACTTTCGATTTGAGTTGTAAAACAGGCAAGGCCATCCCCATCGAGTTCAGACACGAAGATGAGGTTTTATATCAAACCGGCTACGATAAAAACGGCCATCTTGTAAAAGTAAGGGTTAACAACCCCGGCTCAAAAGCATATAACCCCGCTTTTGACGTTACGCCTTCAAAATACATTACAGGCATCATCACCGAAAAAGGAATTGTTAAAGCACATCATGCCTCCATAAAAAAATTGTTTGAAGAATAGATATTTATGAAAATCAGTGGTTTTTCATTTGTCAAAGATGCTTTAATTTTCGACTACCCAATCGTGGAAGCCATCCGTTCAATTTTACCGCTTTGCGATGAGTTTGTGGTGGCTGTGGGCAAATCAAACGACGACACCCGTAATCTTATCCGGCAAATTGATAAAGACAAAATACGAATAATTGATACTGTATGGGACGAATCGCTAAGAGAAGGAGGCAGGGTGCTTGCTGTTGAAACCGATAAAGCTTTTGCAGGCGTTGCCAACGATTCCGACTGGGCATTTTATATTCAGAGTGATGAAGTGGTACATGAAAAATATCTCGACACCATCTATAAAAGCATGCTAAAATATAAGGACGATATTAATATAGATGGACTATTGTTTAACTATTTACACTTTTATGGCTCATACGACTACGTGGGGGCTTCTTCCAACTGGTACAAACACGAAATCAGGGTAATTAAAAACGACAAAAGTATCTATTCCTATCGCGATGCACAAGGCTTCCGTAAAGGCAACAATCAAAAGCTATGTGTACAACCTGTTGATGCATTTATTTACCACTACGGCTGGGTTAAAGACCCGCGAAAAATGCAAAAAAAACAGGAATTATTTCACAAATACTGGCATGATGACAGTTGGCTCGAAGAAAATGTGGCTAAAGCTGACGAATTTAATTATTCAAAACATGTTCGCCAACTCAGACTTTTTGACGGGGAACATCCGGAAGTGATGAAAAAGCGTATCCGAGAAAAAAACTGGCAATTTGATTACGACATCTCTCTCAACAAAACCAATTTAAAAGACCGTGTCAAAAAATTGCTCACTTATTTAGGAATTGACACCGACTACAAAAATTACAAAACAGGGAGGTGTATAAAATGTAACAAGAACACATAGTATAAAATCTAAAAAAGCCATTGTTGTCCCCGTAAGGAGTAAACAATGGCTTTGGTTAGTGGGCCCACCACCCGAAAGCTTTCGGGATGAATCTGGGACAACCTGTGCCGATAGCTATCGGCAGAGTCAGGGATTCTAACCAACTGAGCCATTAGTATAAAATTAACATCTCTTTATTCTGAAATACTGGTTCACTTTTCGATTAAAGTAAACAATAACACCCGAATCAATACTTCCAATATCAAATTACACACTCGTATTGCGCACTATTTTTTCTACCATTTCAGGATATTTTTTCAAGTTTCGAATATACCTGCTGCTCTTCATGGATTTAATTTTTCGTTCAATCCTTACAGCATGGGCGTAATTTTTTACAGGAATATTCAAAAAAAGTTCCCAATCATTGGTAACAGCAGTATAACTGTCATTACCATATGCAGCTGTATTATGCTTTAATACACGCTCAGCTACAGCAGTATGAGTTGATCCGGTGTAGAACCGACCAATATTAGAACTGTATAAAATGTAACAAGAACACATAGTATAAAATCTAAAAAAGCCATTGTTGTCCCCGTAAGGAGTAAACAATGGCTTTGGTTAGTGGGCCCACCAGGACTTGAACCTGGGACAACCTGATTATGAGTCAGGGACTCTAACCAACTGAGCTATAGGCCCTTGTTTTATAGTGCTTCTACACTTTTGATTGTCCTGGGACAACCTGTGCCGATAGCTATCGGCAGAGTCAGGGACTCTAACCAACTGAGCTATAGGCCCGGACTTTTTAACTTACGCTAAAAAGGGCTGCAAATTTACAAATTCATTGTCAATTAGCAAGCAGTTGGAAAAAAAATATTTTTCTTATACTTTGCACTGTTAATTTTCGTTTTTTTACAAAAGCATTTATTCAGGTAAATAATAATGGCATCATTTAAAATAAAAGGCGGTAAACCACTTAACGGAACCATTGTTCCACAAGGTGCAAAAAACGAAGCACTCCAGGTTCTGTGCGCCGTTCTGCTTACCAATGAGCACGTTACCATCGATAATATCCCTGATATCAGAGACGTAAACAAGCTTATCGACCTGCTTCGGGGATTGGGTGTAAAAGTGGAAAAAATTTCAGAATCAAAATACAGGTTTTTAGCCGATGAGGTGGACTTAAATTACCTTCAATCCGAAGAGTTTTATAAGCGCGGAACCCAGATTAGAGGAAGCATTATGATTCTTGGGCCGCTGTTGGCTCGTTTCGGAAATGGAATTATCCCACAACCGGGTGGCGACAAAATTGGCCGCCGCCGGCTCGACACCCATTTTAACGGGCTTAAAAAACTTGGCGTTGACTTCTACTACGATGAAGCAAACCAGCTATACAGAGTTACGGCAAAAAAACTTGCCGGCTCATATATGCTGCTTGATGAAGCTTCGGTAACGGGTACCGCCAATATTTTAATGGCTGCCGTAATGGCCGAAGGAGAAACCACTATTTTCAATGCAGCCTGCGAGCCTTATCTTGTACAATTGAGCAAAATGCTTAACAGCATGGGCGCAAACATCTCAGGAATAGGCTCTAACCGCCTCGTTGTTAAAGGGGTTAAAACGCTACACGGCACTACACACACCCTTTTGGCCGACATGATTGAAGTGGGTTCGTTTATAGGCCTTGCAGCCATGACAGCATCGGAATTGACCATTAAAAATGTACAGCTGGCAGATTTGGGAATCATCCCCGATGTATTTGAACGAATTGGTGTAAAAGTTCAACAAATGGGAAACGATATTTACATTCCCAAATACGAACACTATACCATTCAAACATTTATCGATGGTTCTATCATGAACATTTCAGATGCACCATGGCCGGGCTTTACTCCCGACCTTATAAGTATCGTACTCGTAGTGGCCACACAGGCAAAGGGCAGCGTACTTATTCATCAGAAAATGTTTGAAAGCAGGCTCTTTTTTGTAGATAAACTCATCGACATGGGCGCCCGGATAATCCTATGCGATCCGCACCGTGCTACGGTTATCGGCCTCGACCGCACCCCCCCGTTGCGAGGCATCAAGATGACTTCACCCGACATCAGAGCAGGGGTTGCACTGCTTATCGCTGCACTTTCGGCCAACGGAACCAGCATTATCGATAACATTGAACAAATAGACCGCGGCTATCAAAACATCGATAAAAGGTTAAGAGCACTGGGTGCAGACATTGAACGAATCTAACATGCTATTATGAGTTTTGCAGGAACAGTTTCGGCAATGATTACCAGCCTTAAAAACAATGCAAGGCAACGGAAATCGCTGTACGGCAACAAACTAATATTTAAGAAAACCAAAAAAAACAAACTTAAATTTCCCGATATTAAAGCCACACCCGAACAATTGGAAAAAATAAGAAGAGAGGCACAAAAAGAACACCGAACAATTATTTTTAAAAGAATTACGGCTCTGTTAATTTCGCTCTTGTTGATTGGTACGGCACTGTGGTTTACCCTTTCCTATTTTAAACTTACTTAATCTTATCCTGCATGCCTGTTCCCCATTCAAAAACCTGTCATTTTGACCGCAAAAATAATTGGCAAAAATTTTGTTCAAGCAGGACAACCTTTTAAAGGTATTTAATTGAACAATATTAAGGAGGAAATAAAGATATGAAAGAGAATAAAGATAAAGAGCAAAACACTGAAATGGAAGATGTTCAGTTTGAAGACCAGCACACTGAAGAGAAAAAGGGCAAAGGCAAAGGCCGTAAAAAGAAAGCCACAAAAGAGGATAAGCTTTTGGAAGAAAAGGAAGCTTTACAACAAAAATATGATGAATTAAACGACAGGTTTTTAAGGCTTTACTCTGAGTTTGATAACTTTAGGAAACGTACTGCCAAAGAAAAACTGGAGCTGATAAAATCGGCTTCACAAGATTTAATTGTTGATTTGTTACCTGTTTTGGATGATTTTGAGCGAGGCCTTAAAGCATTTGAAGAGCATCATGCCGATCCCGAATTAATTAAAGGTGTTGAGTTAATTTACAATAAGTTTTACAACATACTAAAGCAAAGAGGCTTAAAGCCAATGGATTCGATGGGCAAAGAATTTAACACCGACTGGCATGAAGCATTGACTAACATTCCGGCACCTTCGGATGATTTAAAGGGAAAAGTTGTGGATGTTATTCAAACAGGATATTTATTAAACGATAAGGTAATCCGCTACGCCAAGGTGGTAGTGGGAAACTAATACCTAAAAAAACAACTTCTCTTAAGCTGCATTGCATAAGAAAAGTTTTAACATAGCGCGTAATAAGTTGCTCCGGAAAAGCTGTTTCCGGGGTGACTTTTTACTGTTTAAAAATGTTACATACATAATTGACATACGAAATAATGAGTAAAAGAGATTATTACGAGGTACTTGGAGTTTCTAAAACGGCCACCGAAATTGAGATAAAAAAGGCCTACCGGAAAATGGCATTAAAATACCATCCCGACAAAAACCCTGACAACAAAGAGGCGGAAGAGCTGTTTAAAGAAGCAGCCGAGGCATACGAAGTATTGAGTAATGCCGATAAACGTCAACGATACGATCAGTTTGGCCATGCCGGTGTTGGCGGTGCTGCAGGTGGTGGTTTTGGCGGTGGTGGCATGTCGATGGACGATATTTTCAGCCATTTTGGCGACATTTTCGGTGGCGCTTTCGGCGGCGGTTTTGGCGGTGGTGGAAGCCGGCGCAGAGTTAACAGAGGTTCAAACCTGCGGGTCAAGGTAAAACTCACGCTCGAAGAAATGGCCAACGGCGTCGAAAAAAAGATAAAACTTCATAAATATGTTGCCTGTACCGCTTGTAACGGAACAGGTGCCGAAGATGGAAGCTCACGCCAAACATGCCCTACCTGTCATGGAACAGGGCAGGTAACACGTGTTACCAACACCTTTTTGGGGCAAATGCAAACATCGTCAACCTGTCCGCAATGTGGTGGCGAAGGGCAAATAATTACAAAACACTGTCATGTTTGTCATGGCAACGGAATTGTAAAAGACCATGAAGTGGTTACCATAAATATTCCGGCCGGGGTGAATGGTGGCATGCAACTCAGCCTGCGGGGCAAAGGAAATGCCGGCGCACGGGGAGGAATAAACGGCGACCTGATTGTGCTTATTGAGGAAGAACCACACGAAAATTTAAAACGCGACGGCAACAACCTGATTTACGACCTTTACATTAACTTTGCGGAAGCTGCACTTGGAACCGAAGTTGATATCCCGACAGTAAGCAAAAAAGTGCGCATTAAAATTCCTTCAGGCACTCAGGGCGGAAAAGTTTTGCGTTTGCGTGGAAAAGGGCTTCCCGATGTAAATGGTTACGGACACGGCGACCTGCTTATCAACATCAATATATGGACACCGCAAAAGCTGTCGAAAGAGGAACAAGCCATGATGGAAAAACTGAAAACATCAGAAAATTTCAGGCCAAACCCAACCTCAAGAGATAAAAGCTTTTTTGAACGAATGAAAGAGTATTTTAGATAAATAAATCACCCAATATGACCTACTTACGCGCTCTAAACGTTACCAAAACCTACGCATCTCAAAAGGCGCTTGATAAAGTAACTTTGGAAGTGCCCGAACAAAGCATTTACGGCTTACTCGGACCCAATGGCGCAGGAAAAACAACCCTGATTCGAATCATTAACATGATTACCCGCCCCGACAGCGGTGAAGTTTATATTGACGGCCATCCGCTTACCAGAGAAGACATCGGAAACATTGGCTATATGCCGGAAGAGAGAGGTATTTATAAAAAAATGAAGGTGGGCGAGCAGGCCATCTATCTGGCCCGGCTTAAGGGTCTTTCGAGAGCCGATGCCATGAAAAAACTTAAATTCTGGTTTGAGCGCCTCGAAATCGGGTCATGGTGGAACCGAAAAGTGGAAGAACTTTCAAAGGGAATGCAGCAAAAAGTGCAGTTTATCGTAACCATCTTGCACGAACCAAAACTGCTTATTTTTGATGAACCTTTTAGCGGATTCGACCCCATCAACGTTAACATCCTGAAAGATGAAATCCGATATCTTAACCAACAGGGAGCCACCATAATTTTTTCTACCCATAACATGGCTTCGGTGGAAGAAATCTGCGATCATATTACACTGATTGACAAAGCACACAATGTACTGAACGGCGAAATCCACGAAGTGAAAAACCGGTTTAAAACCAACACCTTCAACATTGTTTATCGCACCCAAAATGAGTTAACATCCCTTTTAAACCCTGCCGATTTTCTTATCAAAAAACAAGAGCAGCTTCACGATTCCTTTACGGCCGATATTCAGCTCTTACACCAAAACACGCCCAATAACCTGTTGCAAAAGCTGTTGCCAAAAGCAGAAATTATTGCCATGCAGGAAATACTGCCATCGCTAAATGATATTTTTATTGAAGTTGTGAATAACAATAAAACTTCGGCTCATGAATAAAATAGCATTAATAATACAGCGCGAGTACCTCACAAGAGTACGTAAAAAAAGCTTTATCATAATGACGCTCATCGGGCCGGTGTTAATGGCTGCCATGATTTTGGCACCGGTTTATTTAAGCAACATCACGGCCGGAAAAGCAACCAAGGTTGCCGTACTGGACGAAACCGGCTGGTTTTATAAAAAATTTAAAGATCAGGATAAAATTGATTTTTATTATGTAAACGGCGACCTTGAAGCTGAAAAAATTAAGGCACTTGCAAACAAAAATTTGCTACTGTACATTCCCCTTCCCGAATTGAACATTCCCGTTAATGCGGAGTTGTTTGCAAACGAACAACCCGGACTAAACGTAAGCGCATACATTAAGTCGGTAATGAAAAACATTGTTGAAACCAAGCGCCTTATGGCGGTGGGTATCGACCCGAAAGTTATCAAGCAAACCAAAACCGATATTAACCTTGTTACCATTAAAGTGGACGAAACCGGCAACGAACAAAAAAGCAATACCGAAGTGGAAATAGGCCTTGCATACCTCGCCGGATTTATGATATACTTTTTTATTTTTATGTTCGGCGCACAGGTAATGAAAGGTGTTTCGGAGGAAAAAAGCAACCGCATTGTTGAGGTAATCATCTCTTCGGTGAAACCGTTTCAACTTATGATGGGAAAAATTGTGGGAGTAGCACTGGTTGGCCTTACACAGTTTTTATTGTGGGTTATTTTAACTTTTGCTTTTGTGGGCATCTTTCAATCGGGAGTAATGGGAGGCGATTTTGCCACAATTATGCAATCAAACCACGGACAAATGGCCATGGCGCAAAACAACTCCGGCATTGATGCAGCAGCCTTTAGTCAGGTATCGGATGTGCTGGGCGGCATCGATTTTAAAGTGATGATTATTTCGTTTCTGATTTATTTTCTCGGGGGCTATCTGCTTTATTCATCATTATTTGCAGCCATTGGCGGCGCCGTTGACCAACAGGCCGACACCCAACAATTTATGTTGCCCGTATCGTTGCCGCTTATTTTTGCCGTGATATCTTCATCGGTGGTTATTCAACAACCTGACAGTGCCTTTTCCGTTTGGATGTCGATGATACCCTTTACCTCGCCCATTATAATGATGATGCGCATTCCCTTTGGCGTACCTTATTGGCAAATAGCAGCATCAATGGGGCTGCTTGTGCTGGGATTTGTATTTACCACCTGGATAGCAGCAAAGGTTTATCGCGTAGGTATATTAATGTATGGCAAAAAAGTAAGCTACGGCGAGTTGTGGAAATGGCTGTGGTATAAGGAGTAATAAAACTACCTTAGAGGCTACCAATTAATAACCGCTTTATTAAAAATATCATCGGCCAAAGCATCTGAAATCTGCTCAATTAATGTGGCTTTTACGCTGTCAAAGTCTTCATCGGAGGCGTATTCGGCAAATTCGGTAAATTTTTGTTCAAAATCTTTATTGGGTTCGTATTTATTTGTAAACCTTACGTTAACAGTTATGGTAAGCCTGTTCATAGCAGCAGTCTGGTTGCTTTGAATGGCAACAGGAGTAGTTTTGTAAGCAGTAATCTCGCCTTCAAAAGCCAAATCGCCATTGCGATCAACCATGTTAAGGTTTAGCTGTGTTGTAAACTTATCGCGTAAAATGTTGGTAAAAACCGGACTTAAGGTAGGCTCAACAAGTG
Organism: Bacteroidales bacterium; assembly: GCA_015493215.1. Taxonomy (GTDB): domain Bacteria; phylum Bacteroidota; class Bacteroidia; order Bacteroidales; family F082; genus B16-G9. The sequence goes on from WGDP01000083.1 coordinate 9,445, forward strand.
CAGCCTTATCAGGAAAATACTGAATGGATATTGTTTTTGCCTGAGGTGGTACCGAAGCCCCGGTAAGCGAATATACACCACATCCGCTCAACGACAGCAAAACTACCGCCATTACCGACAGCTTAAAATTCACACCTGTTTTAATTATAGTACTCATACGTTACAAAGATAACTGCATTTTTTATTTTCAAATCCGGAAATCTGGCAACCTACCGGATGTTGTACTCCTTTATTTTTCGGTAAAGCGTTCTTTCCGAAATACCCAGCTCGTTGGCGGCAGCTTTTCGTTTTCCTCTGTGCCGCTCCAGTGCTTTTCTAATCATCTCCCTTTCATTGTCTTGCAGCGAAAGTGATTCATTAACAATTTCAGACTCTGTAATAGGCTGGCTTTCATCCGGTTTTGAGATAATAATATGTTCCGGTTCATTTTGGTCAACATGAATCAACGAGCCAACCTGATGATTATCTTCCGGTTTTACTGTACGAGGGGCACTTTCGGGATTAATATTTGAATAAACCACCCGCTTAAGCTCGGTAAGATCCTTTTGCATATCAAACAACACCTTGTATAACAGCTCTCGTTCCGAAAGGCTTTCGCTTTCCTTTTTATTATACAAAACGGGTAAATCCTTTTGATGATGAGGAAGGTATTTCTTTAACGTTTCGCCGTTAATTTCCTTGGTTGGCTCAATAATCGAAATTTGCTCGGTAATATTTTTAAGCTGGCGTATGTTACCCGGCCAATAATAATTTATTAAAACATCCACCGCATCGGGAGTAAGTTTTAACGGGGGCATCCTGTATTTTTCGGCAAAATCAGAAGCAAATTTCCTAAATATCAAATGGATATCATCTTTACGTTCGCGCAAAGGAGGAATATAAATGGGCACTGAATTCAGCCGGTAATACAAATCTTCCCTAAACTTGCCGTCGGATATGGCCTGCTGAACATTAACATTGGTGGCAGCCACCACCCGCACATCGGTTTTTTGAATTTTAGAAGAGCCTACCTTTAAAAATTCGCCGGTTTCCAACACTCTTAACAGTCTCACCTGTGTTGAAAGAGGAAGTTCGGCAATTTCATCCAAAAAGATGGTACCACCGTTGGCCACCTCAAAATATCCCTTTCTCGTATCCGAAGCACCTGTAAAGGAACCTTTTTCATGCCCAAACAATTCGGAATCGATGGTGCCTTCGGGAATGGCGCCACAGTTAACGGCAATATAGTGGCCATGTTTACGGCTGCTCAGCTGATGAATAATCTTCGGAAAAACCTCTTTACCGGTTCCGCTTTCGCCCGTAACAAACACCGATAAATCGGTGGGCGCAACTTGTACGGCCACATCAATAGCACGGTTCAAATAGGGTGAATTGCCTATAATGCCAAATCGCATTTTAATACTTTGTATATCCATCAACAGTATATTTAGAAATTTTTACTTCAAAAACCTTATCACCGGCCGGCATGCATTTTTTGCACACTAACGCAATTGTGCGCCAGCAGTTTTTTCCAGTGCCTGCCTGATACGTGCCATCGCTTTATCAATTACCTTGTCGGTGAGTGTTTTATTTTCATCTTGCAAGATAAAGGACAAGGCATACGATTTTTTTCCTTCCGGAATTTTATCACCTTCGTAGATGTCGAAAATTCCAACCTCTTTAAGTAATTTACGTTCTGCCTTAACAGCAATTTCCTTTAACATTTCAAAAGTTACCTCTTTATCCACAACAAGTGCCAAATCGCGCCTTACTGCCGGAAATTTTGAGATGGGTTTATAGGTCAGGTCATGCGTGGGAATAAGTTTTACAATGCCATCCCAATTAAAATCAGCCACATATACGCGCTGCTTAATATCAAACGCTTTTAAAAGCTTTTTACTTACCTCGCCCACCGAAATAAGCACATTGTCGTTTACAGCATAATTAAAACTGTAAGCAAAATCATCGGAAGCGTTTTCAGTCATGCTGATTTTCTTCCTTTCGATGCCCAGCCTTTTAATAATGCTTTCAACAATACCTTTGGTGACATAGAAATCGGCGGTGGCGTTGTCGGAGTTCCAGTTTTCAGGATTCATTTTTCCGGTAATAAACAGGGCAAGATGTTTTTCTTCAAAATAGTTTTTTACGCCTGTTCCTTTTTGAGCCTCAACATTTCGTTTATAGACTTTCCCAAATTCAAAAATCTTCATATCGTTAATCCTGCGATTCTGGTTATAGTTTACCACTTCCAACCCTCCAAACAGCAAGGTTTGACGCAGAATATTCAAATCGGTACTTAACGGATTAAGCAGAGTAACGCTCTGTTCCTGATTAAAAACAGCACTCTTTTCAATGTAAGCCGATTTTGTTAACGAGTTATTCATTATCTCGGCAAACCCCTGAGCAACAAGATAATCAGAAACAATGTTTTGAATATGCTCCAAATCAGGTTTTTGACGCAGGCTCACCGATGAGTTAACCTTTTCGGGAATATTGATGTTGTTGTAACCATAAACCCGTAAAATTTCCTCAATAATATCCACCTCACGTTTTACATCCACTTTAAAAGTAGGAATAAGAAGTTTAAGGCCTTCGTGACTTGTGGCAAGCACTTCAATATCGAGGTCTTCAAGAATTTTTACAATAATGTCCTTTTCAATTTCTTTACCGATAAGACGGGTAACCCTGTCGAAATTGATGTCGATAATCCATTTATTAATAGGATTGGGGTAAACATCTTTTATTTCGGATGAGATTTGTCCACCGGCAATATCCTTAATAAGCATTGCAGCCCTTTTTAAAGCATAGTCGGTAATATTGGGGTCGGCACCTCTTTCAAAACGGAAGGAAGCATCGGTTTGCAGCACATGCCGTTTTGAGGTTTTACGAATGTGAGTGGGATCGAAATAGGCACTTTCCAAAAAGATGGAGGTGGTATTGTCGGTAACTCCTGACTGAGCACCGCCAAAAACTCCGGCAATACACATGCCGCCTTCTGTATTACAAATCATAAGGTCGTCACCATGAAGCTTACGTACCATCTCGTCCAACGTTACGAAAGGGGTTTCGGAAGGAAGTTTTTTAACAACAACCTTGTTTCCTGTAATTTTTTGCGCATCAAATGCATGCAACGGCTGTCCGGTTTCGTGTAAAACAAAATTGGTAATATCCACTATGTTGTTGATGGGCCTTACGCCAATGGCATTGAGTCTGTTTTTAAGCCACTCGGGCGATTCTTCAACCTTAATACCCGAAATGGTAACGCCGGTATAACGCGGGCATGCTTCACTATCTTCAACCACCACCTCGATATCCAAATCGTGGTTATCAATCTTAAAATCATCAACCGAAGGCATGTTTAGCTTATAGTTACCCGATTTCAACCAGTTAAGACCGGCCACTAGGTCGCGTGCCGAGCCAATGTGCGAAGCGGCATCAGCACGGTTGGGTGTAAGCCCTATTTCGTAAACCCAGTCCTCTTCAATATCTATGTACTCTTTAGCCGGCTTTCCCACGGGAGCATTGTCATCCAACACCATTATGCCATCGTGCAAGCTACCCAGCCCCAACTCATCCTCGGCACAAATCATTCCCTGCGATACCTCACCACGTATTTTCGACTTTTTAATCTTAAACGATTCGTCACCGTCATAAAGAGTGGCACCAACGGTGGCTACCAGCACTTTTTGTCCTTCGGCTACGTTAGGTGCACCACAAACAATGGGCAACACCTCATTGCCAACATTTACGGTAGTAACACTTAGTTTGTCGGCATTGCCATGTCGCTCACAGGTTAATACTTCGCCAATTACAATTCCTTCCAATCCTCCTTTAACCGATTGGAACTTTTCAAGCCCCTCAACCTCAAGACCAATATCGGTAAGAATATGAGATAATTCCTGAGGATCGATATCCATGTCGATATACTGTTTCAGCCAGTTGTACGATAACTTCATGCTTTGTCTTTTTTTACTTTTATTTGTTTTAAAACCCGTTTAAACAGGTGTTAATTTTATAAGGAAGTGCAAAAATAGTTATTTACTTAACCCGTTTGGCTGAAAGGGTGACATTTTGTCTTAATTTAGCCTCCATAACTTTTTGATTAACCCCTTCAATTTTTGTAAATCACATGCCAACCAACAAACCTGACATCAAAACGCTTAGCGGGTTCATTAAAACACAGGCTGTGGCACTGGGTTTTTTTGATTGCGGCATTTCCAAAGCTGCCTTTTTAAAAAAAGATTCGGAGCGGGTGGAACAATGGCTTGAAAACGGCCATCATGCATCGATGAGTTATATGGAGCGAAACAGGGAAAAACGATACAACCCTGAAATATTGGTGGAAGCAGCAAAAAGTGTGATTACGGTGCTTTACAATTACTACCCCGAAACAAAGCTGCCCGAAGAAAACAATTTTAAAATATCAAAATACGCGTATGGTAAAGATTATCATTATGTTATTAAAGAAAAGCTAAATCTGCTTTTAAAGGAGATTGAGAAAAAAACCGGAAAACGGTCAGCCCGCATTTTTGTTGACTCGGCGCCTGTGCTCGACCGGGCGTGGGCAGCACAAAGCGGACTGGGCTTTATAGGAAAAAATACTTTGCTGATTAACAAAAAAGGCGGCTCATTTTTCTTTATCGGACAAATAATAATCGACATCGAACTTGACTACATTGAAAACCCTGATTTTACCAACTACTGCGGAAGCTGTACGGCCTGCATTGATGCCTGTCCTACCAAAGCCATCAAACCCTTTGAGGTGGATGCACGGCGATGTATTTCGTATCTCACCATTGAAAACCGCGATGAAATTCCCGATAAATTCAAAGGAAAAATGGACGATTGGATTTTTGGCTGCGATATTTGTCAGGATGTTTGCCCGTGGAATATCAGGTTTGCTTCACCACATAGCGAACCTTTGTTTGAGCCGTCAGAGCAGCTGCTTGCCATGCGTAAACCTCAATGGAAAACCCTCGACAAGCCCACATTTAAAAAACTTTTCAAACACACTCCTGTTGAACGGGCAGGCTTTAAAGGCCTGATGAGAAATATTAAATTTAACGAAGATAAACCAGCTTCATAAACGTCAGGATTACAAATCCTGACGAGCTTTGATGGAAT
>WGDP01000084.1 GCA_015493215.1 Bacteroidales bacterium
CCGTACAGCCAGTTTATTTGCCCGTAATACAAAAAAACAAGCAAAGTAAAAGGGGCATAGGCAAGCACTATAAACACCTTTACGGCATTGGCTTTCACCAAATCGAAACCGGCACCCAGCACTATACTTGCCAGTAAAAAGTAGCCTACGCCCATGTGAATAAATCCACCATAAATCCCGATTAGAAAAAAGACAATATAAACTTTCCAGTTCAATGGCTTTTCAACCACTTCCGCTCTGCCGTAAATATATTTTTGAGGTTTATAAAGGATAAACACGAGCATAATAAGCATGATAACCCCAATGGCCTTTTCAAAAATATCTTCCCTGATATCAACGGCGAGCCACGACCCCAGCAAGGCACCAAATATGGCCGGAATAGAAAGGTAAACAGCTTTGCGAAGCGGCAGTATTTTTTGTTGCCTAAAGCTGGTAGTTGCCGTAAGGGTTTGAATGGTAATGGCTATCCGGTTGGTACCGTTGGCAATACCGGGAGGCAGTCCCAGCATCATTAAAACACTCAGCGAGATAATACTTCCGCCTCCGGCCAACGTGTTGATGAACCCCACCAGCAAACCGGCAACTATTAAGGTTACTACTTCGGGCCACGCCATGTTAAGTAACAATTTCGTTTAAAATAGTAATCAGCTTGTCAATTTTAAATGGCTTGGAAATATAATTGTCCATTCCGGCAGCGAGGCATTTTTCGGCATCACCCTGCATGGCGTTGGCTGTTAAAGCTATAATTGGAATGTGTGTATTTAAAGGTTCTTCAATCTTTCTGATTTCTTTTGTGGCATCGTAACCGTCCATTACCGGCATTTGAACATCCATTAAAATTACGTCAAAATCCTGTTTTTTAAACAGTTCTATGGCTTCAAGGCCGTTGTTGGCAAGGGTGACTTCCATGCCGGCTTTTTGCAGGCTGAAAGAGCTGATTTTTTGATTGATAAGATTATCTTCAACTACCAACACGCTGATTTTCCGGTTATTAAATCTTTTATGCCGCTCAACGGTTTTTCCTTCATCAACTTTTTCAGGTGGTGTTCCCTTTTTAAAGCAGGCGGTAAACCAAAAGGTTGATCCTTTGCCTTCCACACTTTCAACACCAATTTCGCCACCCATCATTTCGGTTAATAATTTGGATATGGCCAATCCCAGCCCTGTTCCTTCGTATTGCTTGGTGGAGGAGGGGTCGAGCTGCGAAAAGCTTTGAAACAGCTTTTTCTTTTTTGCTTCGGGAATACCGATACCCGTATCTTCGACCGACACCTTTATTTTATGTCTGCCCTCTACCATTCCGATTTGTTCAACCGAAATTTTAATATGTCCTTTTTCGGTAAATTTTATGGCATTGTTAACAAGGTTAAGCACTACCTGCTTAAACCTGTATTCATCGCCATTTACATAGGCAGGAATATTTTTGTCAAGATTAATGTGTAAAAGCAGTCCCTTTTCATCTGCTCTTCGCGAAAGGATGTCATGAATTTCCCTGATGGGTTTATCAAGTTTAAAATCTTTGTTGATAAAGTTTATTTTGCCGGCTTCAATTTTTGAGAAATCAAGAATATCATTAATCAGCACCAAAAGATTTTCGCCTGATGTGGAAAGAATGTTTACAATATCTCTTTGTTTTTTAGTTAGTTTAGTGTCGCTTAATATTTGAGCCATGCCAAGAATACCATTGAGAGGGGTTCTTATTTCGTGGCTCATGTTGGCTAAAAACTGGCTTTTTGTTTTGGTTCCCTCTTCGGCTTGTATTTTGGCTTTTTTAAGCTCGGCCTCGTAAATTTTATTGCTGGTAACATCCCACGATATGCCCACCAAACCAATTATTTCATTCTGATTGTTTTTTACGGGCGCAAGGTTTGTGTTTAGCCACAAGGTTTGGTTGTCTTTTTTAAGTTTTTCGGTAATGTTATAAGCCTCAACTCCCTGCTCCAACACCTTTTTTTCGTGCATACTATACTTACTTAACAGCAAGTGGCTAAAGGTTAAATCCTGTAGGGTTTTTCCAATAATTTCGCTCTCGGGAAGATCGATAAAGTTAGTAAACGACTTGTTAACCAACACATAACGATATTTAGTATCTTTAAAAAACACAAAAGCAGGTATGGTATTTAATAAAATATCCAGTTCGTCGGCATGCAAACGCGACTCTTCGATAACTTTGTGTAAATCGGAAGAAGTTTTAACAAGAAGCGAGTTAATAATGTTTTTGTCTTTCAGGTATTTTTTAAGTTGAAAATCCTTTACTATGTCGCGCTGCTTAAGCTTATGAATATCGGTAATGATTGATAATTTTAATTGCTCAAAGTCATCAAAAGAGTTGATGTTTTTTATCTTATCGCTTAAGTCATCAAACAAATTACTCATAGATATTTTATTTAACCTCTTTAATTGAAACTAAGGTATAGGTTTGGTTATAAAAGTCGCAGGCTTTACCGGGGTTGGTACCAATTTCGCCGTAGGTAAAAAATCCGGCTATGGGTACATTCCATTTATCAATCACCAGTTGTATCTCTTCTTCAACCATTGGCCCCAATGCCAGATGGCGGGCAACGCACGAAAATAACAGAAACAGGTCGGCTCCGGGATTTTTATCGGCAAAATCAAGCACCTTTGACTTGGTGCTTTCAACCACCTCAAAACCTGGTGAACTCGAAAACATTACCGTACTTCCTTCGGGAACGGAGCCTGCAAATAACAGGCTTCTCTTCTCTTTATCAATTCCCGTAACAGCTCTGAGCGCATCAATATTATCCTTTCTTTTAATAAGAAGCGGATACTCAAGGCCAATGGCAGGCATGTCGTCAACATTGATGTTCAAATACTCAAGATATACGTCTAAAGCAGGTTTGTTGTCAATTGTATAAACCACGTTACCATCTGACTTAGTAATGGTAAGGTTCATGCCAAGGCCTACCCAACCTGATGTGGCCATACCGGTAAGTTTAATTTTTGTGTTGTCAAATACAATGAGGGTTGCGCCGCTGTTGGAAACCGTGTTTTCGTCAAACACAAAAGTTTCTTCAAATTTTCCATCATCGCCGGCCAGGCCGCCAAACATAATAAGGTTGTTACCGGCAACATCTTTAATTCCTTCAACAAACCGTTGTCCGTCCAAATCGAGGCCGCTGGCTCCAACTATTACAGAGGGGTTGGTAAAATGCCCGGCGATAAAGTTTCCCACCTGTTTTCCGAAATCAAACGAAGTGGCGTTCCTTCTTTTAAAAAGTTCTATTTTAAAATAATCAGGAT
>WGDP01000085.1 GCA_015493215.1 Bacteroidales bacterium
CGACCAGCTTGTGGATCCTGCCAAGGTTAAAATTATCAACAAACTGGTACCGGTACCAATTTCGGAAGCTGAACCTGAAAACGTAGGAGGAGAGTAATATGTCAAGATTCAAAGTTAAAAAGAATAAAGAAGCAGGAGCTATTAACACCTCCTCGCTGCCTGACATTATCTTTATGTTGTTATTCTTCTTTATGGTAACAACTACCATGCGCGAAACAAGTCCAAAAGTTAAAACCAAAGTACCTGAAGCCAGCCAAATTCAAAAGCTGGAAAAGAAATCGTTGGTTAGCTACATACTTATTGGCCCTCCAATCAACCACAGGTTGTATGGAGACAATTCCAGAATTCAGCTGGATGATCAGTTTGCAACAGTTAAGGATATTGGTGAGTTTGTTGCCCGTGAGCGTCAGGCTCGAAACGAAGCTGACCGTAACAAAATAACCACCTCATTAAAAGTGGATGAAAGTACTAAAATGGGGATTGTTACTGATGTTAAGCAGCAGCTGAGGAAATCATCTGCGTTAAAAATTAATTATTCTGCGCGCAGAGCAAAAAAATAATAATCAAATTAGTTATTTAAAAAAGGCTGTTTCTTTGGAGACAGCCTTTTTTTGTGGTAAAAATTATTGATACAACAAATATCGTTTCCTTATTTTCAGAAATTTATTGAGTTCAGGTTTCCAGGAGGCTCTGATTGTTTGAGCTGATTTTCCCTGTTCAATTTGCTTCCTCAGTTTGTCGGTACCGGCAAGTTTTTCAAAGTAGTTATTAAAAAATTTGATGCTATCGGGCACAGCATGGTAGGCAGAAATTAACCAGGAAAGGTTTATTTCGGGCTTATTTTTACTATAATTTTCAGCATATCCGGTAAGTTGCTTTCCGTAACACTTCTTTCCCTGCCATTTTGGGTATTTGCTTTTTCCGGGAATACTTATGGGAGTAAAACTAAAGCTGCCAAAACCCGGTGAAGGAAAGCCGTAAACCTGAAAAGGGATGTCGGTTCCCCTCCCCACCGAAATAATCGTTCCTTCAAAAAAGCATAACGACGGATAGAGGTAAACCGATTTCCAGTCGGGAAGATTGGGCGAAGGGGCTTGTTTTAATTTGACAATCATGTTATGTTGATACCCCGTCATTTTAACAACCTTCAAGTCGCAGTGCACACCATTTTTTAACCAGCCCTCACCATTTACCATTCGGGCATATTCGCCTATGGTCATACCATACACAACCGGCACAGGATGCATGCCCACAAACGAGCTGAATTTCTTTTCCAGAACGGGCCCGTCAACAAAATAACCATTGGGGTCAGGCCTGTCAAGCACAATAACCTTTATACCATTTTCGGCACAAGCCTCCATGGCAAGGCTCATGGTTGAAATGTAGGTGTAAAACCTGGCACCAACATCCTGTAAATCTATTAGTAAGACATCAACATCTTGTAAATCTTCTGCCGAAGGCTTTTTCTTTTTACCGTACAACGATACAACCGGAAGTCCAGATAAAGCATCTTTTCCGTCAATAAAATATTCGCCGGCATCTTTATCGCCACGAAAACCATGTTCGGGACTAAATATCTTAATAAGATTTACCTTTAACGAAAGCAGGGTATCCACCAAAAAAGCGTCATCAACCCTTGAGGCCTGATTAACCAAAACAGCCACTTTTTTATTTTTAAGCAACGGCAGGTATTTGCTAAAACGCTGTGCACCAACCTCAATACTGTCGTAACAAACCAGCACAGGCTTAACATCCTGAGCAGTTGCTTTCAAACCCGTTAGTACTACCAGCAACAGAACAACAGAAAACAAACTGATGTTAATACCCCGAAGTCCAATAGCATGATTTATTTTATCAATCATAAAAAAATTAATATTCAATTAAAGGTATTACAGAACTCATATCTTTGCAAAGTAACCTAAATCTTTTATTGAAAAGCGACAACACGGTGAATTTTGAATATTTTATAGCGCGTCACATCTCCTCCAAAAAAGGAAACTCTTTTTCGCAACCCGTTATAAAAATATCTTACATAAGCATTGCCCTTGGGCTGGCGTTAATGATAGCTTCCATCGCTATCGTTATCGGATTTAAGCACTCCATAAGCAACAAAGTTATCGGTTTTACGACGAATCTCCAAATAATTCCGTTTGACAACAACAAGTCGTTGGAAGAGCAGCCCCTTAATGCAGACAGGGATTTTATAAAATTACTGCCAACAGTACCAAATGTGAAACACATACAGTTCACAGCTCAAAAGGGAGGCGTTTTAAAAACCGACAATCAAATTCAGGGAATTGTTTTAAAAGGGGTTAGCACAAATTATGACTGGTCGTTTTTAAGTAAGAATTTAGTTGCCGGAGAGCTACCGCATCTTACTAAAAAGAGAGATTATGAAGTGTTGATTTCAAAAATGCTGGCCGACAAACTAAAATTAAAAACCGGTGATAACATCCGCGTATGGTTTGTTAACAATAATGAACAGGGAGCACGGGGAAGAAAATTCATCGTTAGTGGAATTTACAACACCGGACTTGAAAGTTTTGACGGCAATCTGATTATTGGCGACCTGGATGTGGTAACCAAACTTAATAACTGGAAATCCGGTGAAGTTGGCACTGTGGAAATTCTGTTACAAAATCCGGAAAATACAAAAACTACCGCCAACACCATTTATCACGATATACCCTACGACTTAAACATTGTTACCGCGAGAGACCTCTACCCGCAAATTTTTAACTGGCTCGACCTGCTTGACATGAATGTTGTGGTAATTTTAGTGCTGCTAATTCTGGTGGCAGGCATCACCATGATTTCAACGCTGTTGATTTTAATTATCGAACGTACATCAATGGTCGGGTTGCTAAAAGCACTGGGAGCCACCAACAAATCCATTGGCCGCATTTTTTTAATCCGATCCACACGAATTGTGCTTACGGGCATGCTTTGGGGTAATGTTCTCGGGCTTTTGTTTTACTTTATACAATTAAAATTCAAAGTATTTCATTTAGACCCTCAATCCTATTATGTTGACTATGTACCTGTTGAGCTTCATTTGACACAATTTTTACTTTTGAATGCGGGTGTTATTGCCATTAGCTTGTTAATATTAATAATACCAACGTGGTACATCAACAGAGTTTCTCCATCCAAAGCATTGCGCTATGAATAGCTCAAAAACAATACTCATAACAGGTGCCTGTGGTTTTGTAGGGAAGCATCTCACAAATTATCTTTTGGATAAAGACATTTTTGACAAGATTGTTGTTTGCTGTCGCGATGGTAAAGCAGCACAAAGGCTTTTTAAATCTCAACAACGACTTATTTTTTCCCATTCAAACCTCAACAACCCTTCTTCCTATTTAAATATTTTTAAAGCACATACACCAACGCATATTATTCATCTTGCAGCTATTGCAAGGTTCAAACAGGGAGAAGAAGACCCATTGGCAACGATCAACACCAACTTTTTCGGAACCATCAAACTAATAAAGATTGCACGGCAGTACGGCACTAAAAGGTTTCTTGTGGCATCGTCAAACCTTGCCAGAAATCCAAAGGGAGTTACCGGTGTCAGCAAATATTTAACCGAAGCTTATATAAAAACCCTCAATCCGTTGCCCGAAACATTCTCAATCAGGTTACCCAATGTAATGGACAGCCCGGGAGCAGTTACCCTATTGTTTAAAAATCAAATTGAGAAAGGATTGCCCATCACCATAACGGACAAAAGAATGTCGCGCAAGTTTGTAACGCCCCACCAGGCCGCTAAAGATTTGTTGTTTGTACTTAACACCGGCCACCATACCGATGTGTTTATCAACAACAAGCCCTCCACTCCCATTGTTGAGTTGGCAGAAAAGATGATTATACAATCGGGAAAAGATATTCCCATCCAATTTATTGGCAAGCGGCCCGGCGAAAAGTTGGAAGAAGAAGATTACTCCGGTGACACGATTGTTCCCACTTCTGAAAACAGCTTATTCAGATTGATAGAAAACCAACATACTCCCGAAAATATTTTAAAAGCAATAAGCTTGCTTAAAGGAAAAGCACCCGAAGAAACAATAAACAAGATTAAAGCCGTTTTAAACATAAAGTAATATTCTTTGTTACTTTTGCACAGCCCGAAAAAACATGAAACGTAAAATATACATATTCCTTTTGTTAATATTGGTAAGCTTTTCTGCAAGAGCTACTTACCTGCTGATCCCCATGGACGACACTCAGACAAATCATTTAAAAAGCTATGGTATAGCCTTCTGGGTGCTTCAACAGGGTGTGGAGGTGGAATGGCTGTTAAACTACCGCGGAGGAAGCTATTTGATTCCCTATCACCAATCGTTTGAAAATGAGTGCATTGTTCGCAATGTTAGTTTTGAAGTTATTTCGGATGCGCAGGCAACTTCCATCAGGCAGGAAATTGCACGGCCCGATGTTAACATGGAAATTGTTAAGCTAAACAAAGTGCCCCGCATAGCCGTCTATTCTCCAAAAAATAAGCAGCCCTGGGATGATGCCGTAACCTTGGTTTTAACCTATGCCGAAATTCCCTACGATGTTATTTACGACAAAGAAGTGCTGAGTGGCGTACTGCCAACTTACGACTGGCTTCACTTACATCATGAAGATTTTACAGGTCAATACGGAAAATTTTGGGCGCATTACCGAAACTATCCCTGGTATCAGGAAAATGTAAGAGCTGCCGAGGAGATGGCGCACTCATTGGGCTTTCAAAAAGTTTCAAAACTCAAATTGGCGGTTGCCGAAAAGATACGTGATTTTGTATTGGGAGGCGGATACCTGTTTGCCATGTGTTCAGCTGCCGACAGTTACGATGTAGCACTTGCTGCCCGCAATACCGACATTTGCGATGTAATGTTTGATGGCGACCCCATGGATCCCAACGCACAGCAGAAACTGGATTACACACCCTGTCTTGCCTTTAAAAACTTTACGATTGTTACCAATCCCATGGTTTATGAAATTTCAAATATTGATGTAACCAGTACCCGGTCGAGAAGCATCAATCAAAAAAACGATTACTTTACCCTTTTTGATTTTTCAGCCAAATGGGATGTGATACCAACCATGCTAACACAGGATCATAAGCGGATAATCAAAGGATTTATGGGACAAACAACCGCTTTTAACGAAGATGTCATCAAGTCAAATGTAATTATCATGGGTGAACTGAAATCAGCCAACGAAGCACGATACATCCACGGAGAACTGGGAAAAGGATTCTGGACTTTTTACGGAGGCCACGACCCGGCAGACTATCAACATTTGGTGGGCGACCCTCCCACCGACCTTAACCTGCACCCCAACTCGGCAGGTTACAGGCTTATATTGAACAATGTGCTGTTTCCGGCTGCAAAAAAGAAAAAGAGGAAAACCTAACCTGAACAAATCAGAAATGGCAAATAACAAATTCCAAATAAAACAACAATATTAGAAATGAGGTAAAAATATTATCAACCCTGTTTTGTGCTCATAAACAATCTTTTATCAAACGAAAACGGTACTATTTCTAAAACAACTATCCGGTTAAAGTCCTTGTGCTTAGGATTAATTAAAAAATTATAATCGCCCTGTACAACCGCCGAAGGTACTTTAATAACAAGGCATTTATTTTTCAAAAGCAGGCTATCACCCAAAGCCTGTGTGGAACCGTTGTGGGGAAATGATTTCCAATCGGGTTGCAGCTTTTCAGGTAGAATCTCACAAACAGCAACATCATCCGGAATTTTAATTGTAACAAGAGTATAATCCTCAGGAACAGTTCCCAAGCCCGTATGAACCGCTATCTCTGCCACACAAAGCGCTCTTGAATCGCCGGTATAAACAACCGGAATCCCCTTACTGTTCCATCTGCCACCGGCAATCTCAGCCCCCTTACCGGACAAATCAGCCGAAAATTTTGATTTGGATAAACGAAAAACAATCATGCCAGAATGCCGTATTCGATGCGGGTGAGTTCATCTTTTAACATTTGAATACCAAAAGAGCTATCGAGAAGGACTTTGGGACGAATGCCACCCAAGGCAACATTGTTGTTATTTAACCAACGATTAAACCTTTGTTGAGAACCAAAAACCTCGATGCCATATTTGTTGAGCATGGTAATTTCAAGAATTTTTTCGGAAGCAGTGGTACTAAAAACACCTTGCTCCTTTTTGTAACGATTAAGCGACCGTTCGGAAAGATGCAAAAAAGAAGCCCACTCGCGAAGTGTAAACGGAATACTTTGAGCCAAACGCTCAAAAAACGAGAATTGCACCCCTCTTTTTATGGCATTAATTAGCAAAAACACGTTGCCATCATCAAGGCTGTTATAGGCAACTGCCGGCTCGTTGAGTTCATTTTTTTTTGCCATGGTATTGTTTTGTTTTTTGCAAATATACGCCATTTTTCCTATTGTTCTACGCATTTTGTCATTTTTTATAAAAAAAAACACGCCATTACAAAATTAGCTTTTGTAATGGCGTGTTTTAAAGGAGATTAAATAACTCTATAAACTACCCAACATTTTTGAAGGATCAACCCATTCGGTAAACTCCTCATCAGTAAGGAAGCCAAGCGCCAGGGCAGCTTCACGCAAAGTAGTACCTTCGCTGTGTGCTTTTTTGGCAATTTTAGCAGCCTTTTCGTAACCGATATGCGTGTTTAAAGCAGTTACCAACATCAGCGAGTTATTCAAGTGATGGTCAATACGATCTCTGTTTGCCTCAACGCCGTTAATGGCATTTTTTGTAAACGAAACACAAGCATCACCCAGCAAACGAGCCGATTGCAACAAATTAGCAATCATTACCGGCTTAAAAACATTTAACTGAAAATGGCCTTGCATGCCACCAACCGTAATGGCAGCATCGTTACCGATTACCTGTGCGCAAACCATGGTTAGCGCTTCGTTTTGGGTAGGATTAACCTTACCCGGCATAATGGAGGAGCCAGGCTCGTTGGCAGGAAGGTTTACCTCGCCAATACCACAACGAGGGCCGGAACCGAGATAGCGAATGTTGTTGGCAATATGCATCAAGCTAACCGCAAGCTGCTTTAAAGCCCCCGATGACTCAACCACTGCATCGTGAGCCGACAAAGCTTCAAACTTATTGGTTGCGGTTTTAAAAGGAAATCCGGTAAGCTCGGCAATTTTTGCAGCAACTTTTACGTCATATCCCTTGGGAGTATTAAGTCCTGTTCCAACGGCAGTACCACCCAAAGCCAACTCCGACAGGTGGCTTAATGTATTTTTTAATGCAATTAAACCATAATCCAACTGGGCAACATAGCCCGAAAATTCCTGTCCCAGTGTTAGCGGTGTAGCGTCCATCCAATGCGTACGGCCGGTTTTAACCACATCGGCAAAAGCCTTTGCTTTTTCATCAAGTGCATCGCGCAACATTTCAACCCCGGGAATGGTGTTTTCAACAATCATCTTATACCCTGCAATATGCATGGCAGTGGGAAATGTATCGTTTGACGACTGTGACTTATTTACATCATCATTGGGATGAAGAAATTTTTCCTTATCGGTTAGCGAACCGCCTTTTAAAACATGGCCACGATTGGCAATAACCTCATTCATGTTCATGTTCGACTGGGTTCCCGAACCGGTTTGCCAAATAACCAACGGAAAGTTGCCATTCAGTTTTCCCTCGAGAATTTCGTCGGCAACACGGCCAATAACCTCGGCTTTTTCCTTTGGCAAAACACCCAGATCGGCATTGGCCAGTGCAGCAGCTTTTTTAAGATAGGCAAAAGCTTCAATAATTTCGTGCGGCATTGAGGCTTCCGGGCCAATTTTAAAATTCATTTTTGAACGTTGTGTTTGAGCACCCCAATATTTATCGGCAGGTACTTTTACTTCGCCCATTGTGTCATGTTCAATTCTGTATTCCATGGTAATATTTTTAATAATTAAAACAACTCATTTATATTTTCAGCCGGGTCGCCCCAAACTGCTTTGTTATCTTTAACAACAATTGGCCTTTTAATAAGCTTCGGATTTTCAACCATAATCTTAACCCACTCTTTATCGGTAAAATCCTTCCCTTTAAAATTTTGTTTATACACAGCCTCCTGCGTACGAATCATTTCCTGTGGTTTTTTATTAAGTTTTGCCAGGAGTTTTTCCAACTCACCTTCGTCTATCGGATTTTTTAAGTATTCGACAATGGTAAAATCGTTGGTTTTACTTTTTAAAAATTCCAACCCTGCTCTGGATTTTTTGCAGCGGGAATTGTGGTAGATGGTAATCATAGCTATTAATTTTAAAATAAAAGCAAATGTATGGAAATCTATTTTTAATCCGCCTCTAAATAAAGCAATACTACCTGTTTAGAACCGTTAAATTTTGTGAAAAACAAACACCAGATATATAGAGACAACTGTTGCAGCCCACTCAATAACCGGATAGTATAAATTAATTTAATATATTTGAATAAATTTGTGTTTCACAAACCCGATATACTATAAAAATCAAAAAGATGAAAATATTCCTGTGGTTTGCCAAAGCAAGCCAACTGCTTTTAATGTTGTTTTTGCTCATATCGTGCCAAAACAACTCAGAAAATAACATGATTAGAACTAAACACGGCTGGAAAGAATTTGTTGTCAACAGCAAAGGGGATTCGGTAATGATTATTTACAACTCTAATAAACAAAAACGCTCAGAAATCTCCTTTAAAAACAAGTTATACGATGGGGTAGGCTACAATTATTATTTAAACGGGAAAGTTAAAAACGAAATTCACTACAAAAAAGGAAAAAAGAACGGTATTGCAAAATGGTATTATAAAAACGGAAAGTTATATCAGCTGACAACCTATAAAAATGGCAAAAAAAACGGCATCAGAAAGAAGTACTATAAAGACGGGAAACTTGAAGCCGAAATGTTTTATAAAGACAACATACCTCAGCCCGGGCTTAAAGAGTATAAAGAAGACGGAAGTCCGGTTACAAAATATCCTCAAATACACGTTGAGGAAATCAATAAACTTGCCTTCGAAAATAAATATTATCTGGATGTTTATCTAAAACCAAAAGGAAAGAAGACCAGTTTTTACAGAATTAAAAACATTGATGGTGAAGACTTTGAAATTGCTTTACCCAAAGGGCCTAAAAAAGGTGTACGCCGTATCCCCTATTTTTTAAGGCCAGGTGAATTTCTTATGGAGAAAATACGAATAAAAGCAATCACCACAACAAAACGCGGCAATCCTCTTGTACTTTACAAAACCTATCGTCTATCGGTTGAAAACAGATTTAATTAAGTGCTTTTAAACGCTCCTGTAAATTAAAGCTATCAGGATAATATTTTAAACCCTGTTTTACAGCCGATCTTGCTTTTAAAACAAGGTTGCGTTTATAATAATACACCGCTATTGACGAATAAGCTCTTTCCACAATTTGCTTAGTGCTAAAACTCAATGGAATTTGTGTTTGAGCAACCATTTCCTCAAACTTATTTAAATATGGCAAACCTTCGTTTGGTTTACCACGATAGTAGTAATTTCCTGCAAGCCTCAACTCCATTTTGTACAACAAGTTAACATATTTGTTGTTTTTTTGAAGTGACTTATGCCTATTAAACAATACTATTGAACTATCGTACAATACAATAAATTTTTTTGTGTCGTTGTTAAAAGCTTGGGCTTGTAAAGCAAAAAGTTTGACAATTAGCGACTGGACTTTCAGATTATCGGGCTGCAACAACAAGGCTTTTTCCAAATAAGGTTTTGCCTTATCGGACTGTTGCTGATTAAAAAACCAAATACCCATTTCCCAATTATAATAATACGAAATTTTGTTTCGTAAAGCACTATCGCTAATACCACTTGTAATTAAATTATATGATTTTTCATAAAGACTGACGTCACCTTTATTTTTAAGCTGTTTTTCCGAAATATTCTGAAAAATTGAGATGATTGACTCACCATTTAAATTTGATTGGGTTAACTTGTACAACATTACAAAATAGGGTGCGTAAAGAGAATCAGAAACATCTGTATTATCCATTTTCATTCCCAGTGTAAGCGTAAGCATAAATTTATTTTTACTATCAGGGTTTAAATAGTACGCCTTTAGCATGTTGTCAAAACTCTCGTCAACCTCGCTGTTTTGTAAATTGAGAATGGCCATATTAGTATATTGCATAGCAGCAAGTTGTTTTAAGTCAGCAGTATCATTTTTCAGATAGTATCTGGCAAAAAGCTCATCAACCGACTGAGTTTCAAAATCGTTTTTACCAATTAATTTATTTTTTCGCAAATATTGAACATACTTATTTTTAAACACTTTATCGTAAACTACAACACCCTTTTCAGGACTGGTTGTTTGAACGATAACCTTTGCTGTTTCGGGGTATGCTGTAAGATAAACATGATTGGGTACAAAATTAATTTGATAAGGGATGCCTAACTTATCAAAAATATCTGAAAACAGCATCGATGAAGTAACACACTGATACTCTCCATTTTTAAACAATTCGCTAAACAAAGCTGTTTCAACATATTTATCCATTAATTGATCCTGCACCTGTTTAAAAACTTTGGAAACCTTCTTTTTAGCTTTTAGTTTTAAAAACGACTTTTTATTAAAAGGTGCCAGCACCAAATTCAATTTGTCACTATAGTTTTTATAATCATTTTCAGTAATGCTTTTATCGGCAGCAAGAAAAAGATAAAAATAATCGGGAACAGAATCTGATTTGAGCTGCATAAAAGCCTTTTTCTCAAATTGCGAATGAAAATGGAGTTTGCCAAACGAAACAATGCTATCGGCTGAAACTTTAGCAGGCAATATCAAAAAAGCAATAAGGCCGGCCAACAAAAACGAGCTACTGAATATACGCATCAATACAGAATTAATTATCAAGAGATTTTTTAGAATAATTGACGAATTTAAATAAAAATCGGATACTGAAATATTGGCGGGCGTTATAAAAGCTTTTTTAGAAAGAATATTAAAAACCATCCTGCCGCAACCTCAACGATTTTAGCAAAACAAATCAACCGCCGCCTTTAATCCTTCAACACACCTCCAAACTCCATCAGGTAAGCTTTAATAAAATCGTTGATTTCGCCATCCAGGACAGCTTGCACGTTGGAAGTTTCGTAATTGGTTCGCAAATCCTTTACCAGTTTATAAGGATGCAGCACATAGGAACGAATTTGCGAACCCCACTCTATTTTCTTTTTGTTACCTTCAATTTTTGCCTGAGCCTCCTGCTGTTTTCGCATCTCGATTTCGTAGAGCTGCGATTTTAGCATCTGTAATGCCTTTTCACGGTTCTGTCCCTGCGATCTGGTTTCCTGGCATTCAACCACAATACCGGTTGGCTCGTGATGTAGCCTGACTGCCGTTTCAACCTTGTTAACATTTTGCCCGCCGGGGCCGCTTGAGCGAAAGGTGTCCCAGGTAATTTCTGACGGATTGATGTCGATTTGAATTGTATCATCAACCACAGGATAGATGTAAACAGATGCAAATGAGGTATGTCGTCGGTTAGCAGAGTCGAACGGAGAGAGGCGCACAAGGCGGTGTACTCCGTTTTCACCCTTGAGATATCCAAAGGCATAATCGCCTGTAAATTCCAAAGATACCGATTTAATTCCGGCAACATCACCTTCCTGAAAGTCGAGTTCTTTAACCTTAAAACCATTTTTTTCGCCCCAACGAATGTACATTCGCATAAGCATCTCGGCCCAATCCTGACTTTCGGTTCCACCGGCACCGGGATTAATCTTTAAAATGGCATTGAGCTTATCCTCTTTACCTCCCAGCATTTGAAGAAATTCGAGGTCTTCAATCAGCTTAACAGCCTTTTCAAATTGCTGGTCGAGTTCCGATTGTTCGGCTTCGCCGGCTTCAAGAAATTCTTGCAGCACGGCAATATCATCCAGTTGATTTTCTGCCTGCTCGTACTTTGTAACCCAGCGTTTTTTTTCCTGAATTTGCTTTAATGTAGCCTCCGCCTTTTTAGGATCATCCCAAAAGCCGGGTGCCTGTGTTTTTTCCTCTTCTTCCTCTACTTCGTACTTTTTTTTATCGATGTCAAAGGTACCTCCTCAAGGCACCCAACCTCTTATACAAATCTTTTAACCCTTCCGGTGTAAACATAGTTTCAAGTTTATTACTTAGATAATTTAACCATATCAAAACAGTTGGGAAATTGCGGATTAACCACAAACCCGCCGTTTTCATTAATCCAGCCCCACAACTTACCGGCTTTTACTCTTGCCATTCCTCCATTAAAGTCCTTAACATTCACAAATTGCGGTGTTACAACAAATCGTCCGTGCTTATCAACAAAACCCCACACTTTACCCTGCCGTACACCTGCTTTTCCATCGTGAAAATCCAGCACTTTTACAAATTGCGGGTTAATGGCGTACTTTCCATTTTCATCAAGAAACCCCCACACTTTACCCAGTCTTACAGCTGCCATACCTTCGTGAAAATCGCGCATCACCTCAAACTGCGGGTTAATAACAAAGTGGCCGTTTTCGTCGATGGCACCAAATTTTCCTGCCGAACGAACCACAGCAATGCCGTTGCTAAAGGGGCCTGCTTTTTCAAACTGCGCATTGATAACCCAGCTGCCGTTCAGGTCGATATAACCCCACTTTTTACCCATCATTGCAGGAGCTATGCCATCGTTAAAGCTTTTGATATGTACATATTGCGGATTGATAATGTAATTCCCATCCTTTGAAATATAACCCCACTTTCCGGCCAAACGTACCATGGCTCTTCCTTCGTGGAAATCGCGCACCGCTTCGTATTGCGGATTAATGGCAAAGCTTCCGTTTTTATCGATAAAACCCCATTTTTTAGCCACCTTAACGGCTGCCAATCCTTCGTGAAAATCTTTTACAACAGCAAATTGCGGTGTAATGGCAACACCGCCATCGGTATTGAGAAAACCCCAAAGTTTTTCAACCTTTACAGCAGCCCGGCCTTCGCTAAAGCTACGCAAGTGCTGAAACTGCGGATTAACATACCAATTACCTTTTTCGGTGATAAAGCCCCACAGCTTATCCTGCCGGGCAGCAGCTACATATTTTTGCGAAAAAAGTGGAGAAACCGTTACAAATACAAATAAAAAAAGCAATGCTCGTTTCATAATAATATATTTTAAGTTAAATGTTTTCAAATAATTAACACTGAGGTTATTTAAAGCTAACTATCGGGTATCGGTGTATTCTTTTAAACCACTCCACTAAAAAACAAATAAGTTTTGCTTTAACAGGCTAAAATAAAAAATAATTGGACATAAAAACTGTATCGGTCTAAAATGCACCGGTTCTTAATAGTGTTTCGTCACGGTCGGGGCCAATGGATACCATGCTGACCTGCACGCCGGTTTTTTCTTCAACATAATCAACATACTGTTTTAATTCGTCCGGCATTTTTTCAAACGATGAAACTCCTGACAAATCTTTATTCCATCCTTTAACAACCTCAAAAACAGGATTAATTTTTTCAGCTGTCAGGTCGTAGGGAACCTCATCGGTTGTTTTACCGCTGATTTCATATTTAGTGGCAATTTTTATCGACTCGAAATCATCCAGCACATCGGCTTTCATCATCATAAGGTCGGTAACACCATTTAACATTACTGCATATTTAAGAGCTACCATATCGAGCCATCCGCAACGGCGTGGCCTTCCGGTTGTAGCACCAAATTCCCGTCCGGTTGCCCGCAGCTGCTCACCTTTATCATCAAAAAGCTCGGTTGGAAACGGGCCGCTGCCAACCCTTGTACAATAGGCTTTAAAGATACCATATACACGGCCAATTTGCGAAGGAGCAATTCCCAACCCGCTGCAAACACCGGCAGTAATGGTATTGGAAGAAGTAACAAACGGATAAGAGCCAAAATCAATATCGAGCATGGTGCCCTGTGCTCCTTCGGCTAAAATTCGCTTTCCGGTTTGAAGTGCATGGTTCAAAAAATACTCACTATTTACCCATGTAAGGCTTTTTAAGGTTTCCAGCGATTGAAACCAGCGTTTTTCGTATTCCAAAAACGACATCCCTTCAATGGTAAATGCATCAAGGTTAAATTTGTATTGGCGGGCAATGGCCAGATGCCTGACTTTTGCCTGTTCGTATTTTTTTTGGAAATCGGCATGATTTAAATTCCCCACACGCAACCCGTTTCTACTCACTTTGTCGGTATAGGTAGGTCCAATACCTTTTAATGTAGAACCAATTTTTTTATCACCTTTAGCCGATTCGTAAACAGCATCCAGCATTCGGTGCGAAGGCAAAATAATATGTGCTTTTCGAGATACAAGCAGGTTGGCTTTTACATCAATGCCGGTTTCTTGAAGTTCGTCGATTTCAGTATTAAAAATATAGGGATCAATAATAACGCCGTTGCCAACAACATTAACGGTATCGTTATTAAAAATTCCAGAGGGAATGGTGTGCAACACGAACTTTTTACCATCGAACTCGATGGTATGTCCGGCATTGGGGCCTCCCTGAAAACGGGCAATAATATCATATTTGGGAGTAAGCACATCAACCACTTTACCTTTGCCTTCATCGCCCCACTGCAGGCCAAGGAGAACATCTACTTTCATCTGACTCTATTTTAAAAATTCAATAAAAATATCAACCATAAAAAAAACACTCGCAAACAAACATTAAAAAACCCTGCTATACACAGGGTTATTTTTTTTAACAAATATAATTATTTGTATCCGCAAAAAATACAATTTTATTAACTACTTATAAACAAAAAAGCGTTATTCAGCTACTTTGTCACCATCAGCTTTACACTTACCATAGAAGGTAAGGGAGTGATAGGTAACCTCAACGCCAAGCAACTCTTCAACAGCCTTTTGAATCTCCTGGATACGTGGGTCGCAAAACTCCATTACTTTCCCGTCTTCAAGGCATACAAAATGATCGTGTTGTTTAAATTTAAACGAACGCTCAAACTGGGCGCAATTATTTCCAAACTGATGTTTAGTAACTAAATTACAATCGAGTAAAAGTTCAATGGTATTATATAAAGTAGCCCTACTGACTCTGTATTTATTATTTTTCATTCTGATATAAAGGGTTTCTATATCAAAATGGCCTTCGGTGGCGTAAATTTCTTTTAATATGGTAAATCGCTCCGGCGTTTTCCGATGTCCCCGCCCTTCAAGATATTCAGTAAAAAGTTTTTTTACCGAGTCGAATGTATCCTTCTGCTTTTTATTTTTCATACGTCCTATTTTAAAGGCGTAAAAATAACACTTTAAATTAATTTATAATAATTTAAAATAAAAAAAATAAAAAAATCAGGATTTTTCAATACGGTTCACCTTAATTACCTCTTTTATTTTACGCAAGCTTTTCATCAGGTTCTTCAATTCGGTTGTGTCTTTAACATACAGATATATTTGTGTTTCAACCAGTTCACCAATGGTGATCAAGTCAAATTTTCTGATACTCAAATTATACTCGTCGCTTATCACCCCTGTAACAGTCCTAATAAGGCCTTTTTTATTTTCTGAAACCAATTTTATACCGGTTAAAAAGTGTAGTCCAATATTTTTACCCCAATCGGGGTTGGTTATTTTTTTTCCATACTGCGACATATACTGAATGGCAACCTGACAGTTGGTTCGGTGAATTTCCATTGGTTTATCGGGTCTGCTAATGCTAACCACGTCGTCGCCCGGAATAGGGATACAACATGACGGGATAACAAACTCCACCTTTTCGCGGATTCCGTCTTCTTCAATATATAGGTTATCTTCCGCGCTTGTTTTTTCGACAGTACCAGATTTCTTATTAACAAACGGGAGGTTGTTTGCAAAAATACTTGGGAAACGCCGCCATCCCGACTTTTGAGTAACACCAAAAAGCGCTTCTTTAATCTCTTTAGATCCGAGTTTATCAATGGCCAACAGGTAGAAAAAATCTGTTTTACCCGAAATATTTAATTTTTCCAAAAGCTGCTCAACATTACACTGCGGATGTTCGGCTTTAAGCTGCCTGCAAATTTTATCAAATTTTTCTTCCCCTGTTTTCCTATATTTTTTACGTTCGGCTCTTACAGCCTTTTTTATTAGTGCTTTTGCTCTGGCTGAAACCACAAAATCGAGCCACTTTTCGTTAACTTTATCAAGTTTCGAGTTAATAATTTCCACCTGGTCACCGGCACTTAACTCATAATCAAACGACTTTAATTTTCGATTTACGTTGGCGCCAATACACTTATTCCCCAAATCGGTATGAATGGCATAGGCAAAGTCAAGCACCGTAGCACCTTTGGGCAGAGGAATCAAATCGCCGGTGGGGGTAAACACAATAATTTCTTCGGTAAACAGATTTTTCCGGAAAACATCAATAAATGGAATGGCTTCATCATTGGCTTCTTTTAAAAGCTCCCGTGTACGGATAAGCCATTTTTCAAGCCCTTCCTGATCATTTTTGTCGCGATACTTCCAATAAGCAGGGTATCCGCGCGTAGCAATCTCATCCATGCGTTTGCTAAGTATTTGCACGTTTACCCAGTCGCCACCGGGAATCATTACAGAGGTATGAATAGCAGAATAGCCATTGGTTTTTGGCTGCGAAATCATATCGAGCAGTTTGTTGTTATTGGTTTTGTAAATATTGGTAATAGCAGCATAAATAGTCCAGCAAGCTACTTTCTCCTGTTCCTGTTTCGATTCGGCAATAAGCTTCACCGTTGGTGTTAAAAACACATCTTCAAATGCCAGTTCCTTTTCGTTCATATTTTTCCAGATGGAAAAGGCGGTTTTGTTTCTGAGTTGAATATCAACATTTTGAGATCCGGAAAAATATTCTTCAACAGGTTTTTTAAATGTTTCAAACCGCTTTTCCAACTCAGGCTTATACTGATTAATCTGATGTTTTATTTGTCTGTAATAATCAGGGTTAGAATGTTTAAAGGAGAGCTCTTCCAATTCAGATTTAATATCATAAAGACCGAGGCTGTTGGCGAGGGGGGCATAGATGTAACGCGTTTCGGAGGCAATCTTTAGTTTTTTAAGACGCGGCATGGCATCAACGGTGCGCA
>WGDP01000086.1 GCA_015493215.1 Bacteroidales bacterium
GGGAAATACCTGTACGCCTCCCGGACGTGATCTGCCAAAGAAATCGACAGGAGCTACTTGAAAAGGTGATTTAATAACCAGTCCGAGGGTATCATACGTAGCATAAGAACCTTCGGCACCGGCAAATATTTGATAATGTTCATTTCTGTACTCAGCACCCCAGGCAATGCTCAAACCTGACATGATATCGGCATACCTTTTACTTACATCCAAATTAACTGTGTTTTGCGCAAACGAAAACCCACCTGAATTATAACTTGTTTTGGAAGCATTTTGCAGTGAAGCATTCAGCGAATGAGTAACCGTGTAATTCATACTGTTTCCGCCATAGGTGTTGCTAAAATTAACATCCCATCCTTTAATGGTACCTTTGATACCCATCGAAAGTGATTTATCAAGAATATCGGTTTCGATATGGGGTAAAAAGCCATTAATATAAATAGGAGTATAAGTACGGTTTTGGTTTGGCAGGCGATAAAAACCGGCAGCATTACCATGGCGATAGCTTGTACCACCGAATGCATAAAACTTAGTACCATTCTTATCCAAAGGAAGTTCCATATTGGCAAAGAATTTCCCGCCTCTTAAAGCCGACTGCCCAACATGCATAATGTAATCGTGGCGGGTTTGGCCTCTTTCTGCCAACTCGGCATCGGTATAATCAATAATATTGCCATCATTATCCGTTAAAGCAGCACGAACATCATCCAGCGAGGTTGCTGCCTGAATTTCATCTTTTGTTGCCTGGCTAAAAACAGAAGTCATTTGTGCATATTTCTGAATATCAGCAAGAGAAAGCTTTGAAATATCGGCTCCATCATTGTATGCCTGCCATTCAATAACATTATATCCATGGAATATGGAACCTGTATAGGTACCCATCCTATTGGTATAATCACGATAATTAAATTCGCCGGTAAAATTGATGAAACCACCTTTTTTACCAAGGCCTATACCGTAATTTACACCAAGATTGGTAGTAGGGCCATCAATGCCACCTTCAAGCGCATTGCTATTTTTTGAGGCATAAGCACCTGTAGTCAAATTTACAGAAAGCTGGTTTGTATTTTTCTTCAAAATGACATTAATCACACCGGCAATAGCATCAGAACCATACTGAGCTGCCGCACCGTCGCGCAATACCTGAATGCTACTAATGGCTGAAACAGGCAGTGTATTCATATCGGTCCCCACATTTCCACGTCCAAATGTTCCGTTTACATTAATAAGCGATGATGGGTGTCTTCTTTTCCCGTTTACCAAAACCAAAACCTGATCAGGTCCCAGTCCACGCAAAGAAGCGGGGTCAACCTCATCGGTACCATCTGAAATGGTTTGAGTGTTTGATGTAAACGAAGGAACCTGATAGTTCAGCATCTGGTTCAAATCAGTTTGTGCAGCTACAGATGAAATCGCTTTCACATCTAGCACATCAACAGGAACCGGCGTTTCAATGGCTGTTCGCCCCCCAAAACGGGTACCCGTTACTATAACCTCATTTAATGAAACTCCTGACTCAAGGGTTACATCAATAACCTTTTGATCACCCACGGCTACCTCTTTTGTATCGTAACCGATGTATGAAAAGCGCAACACATCTCCTTTTTTTAATTTAATGGAGTAATGTCCATCCACATCTGTAACCGTACCCTGAGCGGTACCTTTAATTACAATCGACACGCCGGGCAGCGTTTGCCCTTCGTCGTTACTAACCGTTCCGGAAACCGTAACAGTTTGTGCCATAAGTGTTCCTGTTAAAAATAACAGCATTGCAAGTAGGTAAAAATTTTTCTTCATAATAATAAATTTTAGTTAGTATTTAATTACTTAAATGCAAATATAAAAATTTATTTAAGTTTTGTTATTTTTTAACAGTAAAAATTTTGAATTATGAATATTTTTTATATAGATATACCCCTGCATTCTTCTTCAAACTTATGGCTCCAACCAAACTGCCAAATAAAATATAAAGAAAGGAAAAGGTATTTTACTTACCGACTGATTTACATCTATTTACCAATTATTATTGATTCGCTGTCATAGGTAAAAGTTCCAAAGTATCCCAAGGCGTTGTTACTCACATTGCTAATGGGGTTGTATGGAGTGGATCCCATGCCACCCTGGCTCAACGCATCGTTCAGGGTTCTGAAATAGTCGTAAGTGGCCTTACCAACAGCACTAAGACTGATTAATACAGTGTCATTAGGATTTGCTCCCACGCCAAAAAACGG
This sequence comes from Bacteroidales bacterium, assembly GCA_015493215.1. Lineage (GTDB taxonomy): Bacteria > Bacteroidota > Bacteroidia > Bacteroidales > F082 > B16-G9. Next base: position 2,232 of record WGDP01000086.1, read on the forward strand.
ATAGGCAATATGTTTTCCATTGGCAAATTCGTCTGACAAAAGATAGTATTTTCCACGTCGACCTTCCACCTGCTCACCATTCACGTTCACACTAAGCAAATAGTAGTTCCTTCTGTTCGGGTCATCCTTAAAATAGCAATGAAAATCGTAATGTGTATCGTATTCATCGTCACCCTGAGGGCCTGAATTACCAAACTCACTAACAGAATAGTTGATCGAATCAATTAAAACCTGCCGTGGCAAACTGTCGGAAGCGGTATAAGCCTGATTGTTATAATTAAGGTGCAGTGTGTATAAAGAATTTGGTACTGCCTGCAACGTTGATGTTCTAAACAATCCGTTTCCAACATTAATCAGCGTGTCGGTTTGTCCCAAACTGTTGGTAATGTAACCACCGGCATTGGATACAGGCTCTATACCATTGCCGGTAAAAAAGTCGCCGGAAGTTGACAGTTGCACAAAAAACGGCCCGGTTCCAAGGGTAACGGCACCTTCAACAACAAGACGTGGTTCCGATTCGTTAAGATTAATGTCGATTACTTTTTCGCACGATGTAAAAAACAGCGTAACCAAAACGGATAAATAGATTATAGTTTTTTTCATTGGTTTAAAATTTAAAATTCCAGGTAACGGATGGCACAATAGAAAACAGATACAGCTTTACAGCCTGCATGGTTCCCGGCTTTTCCGGATTTTCCTGAAAGTAGATTGAATAGGCGTTTTCGCGTGCATAAACGTTATAAACCGAAAAATTCCACGACGACTTAAGCTTTTTCGTTTCCTTACTCACAAAGGTCATCCCCACATCCAACCGATGATAATCGGGCATGCGATAACCATTCCGCTCGGTATAAAGCGGAACGATATTACCGTTAACAACATAGCTGCCACTGGGCATGGTTACGGCGTCGCCGGTATAATAAATCCAATTAGCCGAAAAGCTGATTCGCTTATTAAGCTGATACATGGCTACTATTGAAACATCATGAGTTCTGTCCTGCCGTGCCGGATACCAGTTACCATGATTTATTTCATCAAACAGCCGTTCGGTTTTTGAAAGCGTATAGCCAACCCATCCGGTAAACTTTCCAAGACGTTTTTTTACAAAAACTTCCATTCCGTACGAGCGGCCATCACCAAATGTAATATCCGCCTCAATATGAGGGTTTAAAAATATATTGGCACCATCCTTAAAATCAATTTGATGACGCATGGTTTTGTAATAAATCTCAACATAACTTTCGAAAGTGTTGTTTTTAAAGTTCCTAAAATACCCAAGCGAAACCTGGTTGCTTGTTTCCGGTTTAATAATGGAGCTGCTCGGAACCCAAACGTCGGTTGGGCTGTCGGATGTGGAAGTAGAAAGCAGGTGGACATTCTGTGCCATTCGCTGATAAGATACTTTAACCGAGCTTGTTTCGTTAAGCATATAGCTTACTGACAATCGTGGTTCCGGTTCAAAATAGGACTTAATCAGCGCTCCCGATTGATATTCGGTTTCGCTTATCACACCCCCATTCGAATTGTATTGATAAACCGTACCCGGCCCTATACTGTTGTACATGGAAACCCGAAACCCATAAGTAAGTTTTAGCCGTGTGCCTATTTTTTGGTTGTTTGAAAGGTAAACGGCACTTTCGTAACCCCGTTTTTTTTCGAGAATTATATCGGGAATAGAGTTGGTTCCTTCGGCAAGCCTTTCACCGGGCATAAAGGTGTGATGAATGATGTTAAAACCAAACTTCAGCGTATTATTGGTGTTAAAAAAGTAGGTAAAATCCTGTTTAATGTTCCAGTCGTTTATACCCGACTCCAACGAAATTTTAAGGTTTTGCTGTTCAACTTTAATAAGATAGTCGTACGAGCTGTAAATTATGGATGTATTTGAAAAAAGCCTGTTGTTAAAAATATGATTCCATCGAAAGGTACCTGTTGCATTACCCCATGAAAATCCAAAGTTGCCGGTTCCCAATTTATCGCGCCCAAAATAGCCTGAAAGAAATATCCGGTCTTTTTTCCCAATCCGGTAATTGGCTTTAGCGTTAAAATCGTAAAAATAGAGTGTATTATTTTTAAAATCCTTTTTAGTCAATCGTAAAAACAGGTCGGCGTAGGTTCGTCGTCCCGAAACAATAAAGGAGCCTTTATCTTTAACTATAGGCCCTTCGAGGGTAAGACGAGAAGAGATAATGCCCAATCCACCGGAGATACTGTACTTTTTTGAGTTTCCATCATTCATATACACGTCCACCACCGAAGACAACCTGCCGCCAAATTCGGCGGGAATACCTTCTTTGTATAGCTGAATATCCTTTAGAGCATCGGAATTAAAAACCGAAAAGAAACCAAACAGATGCGATGCATTGTAAACCGGTGCTTCATCCAGCAAAATAAGATTCTGGTCGGTATTACCGCCCCGCACAAAAAAACCACCTTTACCCTCTCCCCCGCTGCTTATTCCGGGCATCAGGGTAAGGGTTTTAAGCACATCCTGTTCACCAAAGAGAATGGGTATTTTATTAATTTTTTTCACATCCATTTTTACAACGCCCATACTCGACGACCGCACATTGGCATCATCGGCATCGCCTTTTATAACAACCTCGTCAAGGTTCGTTTCCAATGTTTTCAATTCGATGTTTAAAACAGTATTATCTGTGAGGTTGATTTCCTTTTCCACCGATTGGTATCCCACATAAGAATAACGCAGGTGATAGGTGCCCTGAGGGATGGTTATGGAATAAAAACCGTAACTGTTGGTAACAGTTCCCGTTTTTAACTCACTAATATATATGGTGGCGCCAATTTGTTCTTCACCCGTGGCGGCATCGGTAACATGGCCGCTCACGGTATATTTTTTCTGGCTAAAAACCGGTGCTGTCAGCAGCACAAACAACAATAGAAAAGTAAATTTTGTTTTCAAAAAATGTGTTTTATAAAATGAAAAATAGTATTGCTTTATTGACGTAAAATCCAGTTAATTATTACTTGCTTACCCAATAAAAATATTGTAAAGCACAAAAATCAACAATGCAGGCTTGTGTTACTCTCCGTATAAAAGCAGTTGTTGCTTTTTGGGCAAACTTTTCACCACCAACTCATAGGAGTGGTCAATCAGCTCTTTTACAAAGCTTTCGGAAAGCGATAGGTTGTAAACCACCGTATTCCAATGTTTTTTATTCATATGCCATCCCGGCATTATCTCTTCATACCTTTCCCGCAAATCGATGGCTTTGGCCGGGTCGCACTTTAGGTTTATACGCGAAGCATTTTCAAGTCCCACAAGGGCAAACATTTTGTTCCTCACCTTAATCACCAAGGTCTCTTCATCAAAAGGAAACGACTCTTCAGCCCCTTTTTTTGAAAGGCAGTATGCTCTTATTTCTTCAACATTCATTTAAGCAGTTCTATTTTTGTGTAAAAAAAGCTATTTATCGTTAATTTGATTACAGCTATCCATCTGACAAAAATACATTAAAAAATATTCCTTAAAATAAAAAAAGACTCGATTTATAACAATCTGTATTTTAAAAATATAGGCTTTCAAAATAATTTGTCAGGCAAATAATCGGCATTGTTAGCAAGAAACTTCTTGCAGGTTTATCAATTTAAATTACATTTGCAGTTAAAGAGATAAGTATTTTACAATAATAGCAATGACTATTATGGCTTATCTCTTTTTTTATGAAACTGAAAATTAATTAATTATGGGTCTAAAAGAAAAAACCAGCGATTTAAAAGTGCGCATGCGGAACGCCTTAAAAGGTGGTGGCGACAAGGCCATTGAAAAACAAAAGGCTGTTGGTAAGTTAACCGCAAGGGAGCGGATTTTAGCTTTACTCGATCCCAAATCATTTCACGAATACGATCTTTTTGTTGAGCATGCCGCCAAGGATTTCGACATGGACAAAAAATATCTTCCGGGCGACGGGGTATTAACCGGAACAGGAACTTTAAGCGGCCATCCCGTGTGTATTTATGCACAGGACTTTACGGTTGCCGGAGGTTCGTTGGGCTGGATGCATGCCAAAAAGATTACCAAAATTATGGATCATGCCCTAAAACTTAAAGTACCGTTAATTGGCATCAACGACTCCGGAGGTGCCCGTATTCAGGAAGGGGTAAACTCGCTGGCAGGCTATGGCGAGATATTTTTCCGTAATACACTCGCTTCGGGCGTAATACCACAGATATCGGTTATTTTGGGGCCTTGTGCCGGGGGAGCGGTTTATTCGCCGGCACTTACCGACTTTGTATTTGTGGTGGACAAAATATCAAAAATGTTTATTACCGGCCCCGAGGTTATTAAATCGGTACTGGGCGAAGAGATTTCCATGGAAGCTTTGGGAGGCGCTCGCGTACATTGCGAAACCACAGGAAATGCCCACTTTTACGCCGAAAGCGAAGAGCAGTGCTTTAGCCAAATTAAAAAATTAGCCAGTTTTATTCCGTGGAATAATACACGAAAAGCTGAACGTTTCCCTAAAAAGTCGCCTAAAACACGCCAGTATAAAATTGACAACATCATTTCGGAAGACCCCAAAGAACCTTACGACGTAAGAGATATTATCAAGTCGCTGACCGATGATTCCGACTTTTTGGAGATTATGGAGATGTTTGCACAGAATCTGGTTATCGGATTTGGCAGAATGAACGGCGAAACTGTTGGCTTTGTTGCCAATCAGCCGTTGGTACTTGCCGGCGTTTTGGATGTGGACTCCTCAGACAAAGCCGCCCGTTTTATTCGCTATTGCGATGCTTTTAACATTCCATTAATAACATTGGTTGACCTGCCGGGATACCTTCCGGGTGTTGACCAGGAGCATGCAGGCGTTATCCGCCATGGTGCCAAAGTGCTGTATGCCTATTCGGAAGCCACCGTTCCGAAAATCACCCTTATTATGCGAAAAGCATACGGTGGCGGCTATATTGCCATGTGTTCGCACCATCTGCGTGCCGACTTTGTATTTGCCTGGCCAACAGCCGAAATTGCCGTTATGGGTCCGGAGGGTGCTGCCAACATCATTTTCCGTAAAGAGATTGCCCACGCCAAAGATCCCGACAAAGTACGCCAGGAGAAAGTTGAAGAGTATAAGGAAAAATTTGCCAACCCATACGTTGCTGCTGCCTATGGCTATATCGACGCTGTTATTGAACCCAATGAAACGCGTAAAATTTTAATTCACGCATTGGAAATTTCAGCAGAAAAAGATGTGAGAATGCCAACCAAAAAACACGGAATACCACCCTTTTAAAATAGTGAGCTATGGCAAAAAATAAAGAAGAAAAAAAAGAGGCATCCGTCCCATTGGAGATACTTAAAGTTGATGATGTTGCATATTCTACGAGACTTACCAAAAAATTCAGGGAACGGGAAATGTATAAGCCTAAAGACCCAAAAAAGATTGTGGCTTTTATCCCCGGTACCATCGCCGAAATTTATGTGAAAAAGGGTTCAAAAGTATCGTATAACGATAAGATGTTGGGGCTGGAAGCCATGAAAATGATAAATGAGGTATTAGCACCCTTTGATGCTGTTGTTAAAAAGATTTACGTTAAAAAGGGGGATATTGTAGCTAAAAACCAGTTACTGCTTGAGTTGGAATAAAGGTAATTTGCATAATATCCGTTAAGCTAATCTGAGAGGATCTGTACATAACAACAGATTATTTTTGGTTGTCCAATAATTGGCCAATCATCTCAAGCAACTTGTGCTTATCGATTGGCTTTGCTATATAGCCATCAAAGCCGGCTTCGATGCATCTGTGTTTATCTTTTTCGGAAACGTAAGCTGTTTGGGCGATTACTATTACATCGGGGTTGATGTAGCGCAGCTGTTTTATAACTTCAAAACCATTAATGTCAGGAAGTTGAATATCGAGCAACACAACAGCTATATCCCGGTTTTCTTTAAAAATATCTACCGCCTCTTTTCCTTTTTCTGCTGTAAACAATTTGTTAGCTGAACCCGAAACCAATTGAGTGAGCAGGGTCATACTGGCAAAATCATCTTCAACAATTAACAATGAAGGTATAAAATAATTTACCGATTTAACGGCTCGTAACCTATCTTTCACAATGTTTACAGCCTCTTTACGAATACCCTCAACCGGAATAACAAAATGAAACGTAGAACCTGCTCCCGCTTGCGACTCAACCCAAATGGAACCTGACAACAGCTCAATATTTTTTTTCGTTAAATAAAGCCCCAATCCAGCCCCCCTGTATAGTGTATTGATTTGATTTTCTACTTTATAGAACCTGTCAAATATCTTTTCCTGATATTCTTTTTCAATTCCTATCCCACTATCGGAAACATAAAAATGCAACTGATTTTCCTCCTCAATAAACCCAAATAGAACAAACCCTTTATCGGTAAATTTTAAAGCGTTATCAATTAATTTTACAAAAATCTGATTAATCCGGGTTTCATCCGAAACAGCATAAACTTTCTCTTCCGAAATTTCCCCTGAGACTGATAAGCTTTGTTTACCTGTCTTTAAAGCTTCCTTTTTATAAGTAGTTTCCAACCTTGAAATTAAATCACTTACACAAAATTCGGCCATTTGAGGGCTTAACTGTCCGGCTTCGATATAGGAAGCATCTAAAACATCATCTATCAACTGCAGTAACGAATCGCTGCTACTTTCTATTATTGATTTATAGTGTTGTTTTTCTTCTCTGGTAAGCTCTTCATCGGCCAATACACCACTAAAACCGGTTATGGCATTTAAAGGGGTTCTTATTTCGTGTGTTAGGTTTGATAAAAACGACGACTTAAGTTTATCAGACTCCCTCGCTTTAGCATATTCAAGCAGATAATATCTTTTTGTGAGACTCATCAAGATATAGGCCGAAACTCCAAAAAGGTACATTGCCACATAAGAATCTACAATACGGGCTCTGCTACTGGCATAATCACCCAATGCATTGGGATGAAGGTATTCGTAAATAAATAATACGGTTAAATTAACTAAAAATACCAGACTAATAATAAGCAACTGCTTCCCACTCATCATAAAAATAAGATAGCTGTACAGAAGAATCAAAATAAAAATCCAATAACTTTGAGCACCGTAGTTATAGTACCATACCAAATTTGTAGTGAGCAGAACCGTAATAATAAAAAGCCATTTGGCAGATTTAACAAACTTTTCTTTTTTCCCAAAATAAAATATAAAAATAAAGAAGAAAAAGCTGACAATCGGAATTATGTAAAGCACTATATCAAACTTAAAAAAGCTATTGATTACTATTGACACCAATGAAATCACAACACCTACGATACTCATGGGTATCAAAAAGCCTTTGTCAAGATCTATTCTTTCGCTGCTATCAGGCTTAATTTTAATCTCGCTTAATAGTTGCTTAATTGTATCAATCATAGTTACATTATATATTGAATTGATAAAAATCCGGAGTAAACCCCGGTTAACAAGTTACACTTACAGCAAAACTAAAAAAATAAACCTAACTATCATAAACTATTAACAAATCTGTCACCCTGAAAATATAAAACGCCTATTTCTCTGTTCCGGGAAACGATTCTACAATTTTAACCCTGATGTCGGGAAACGACTCAACTACCTGCACCTTTAAATCGGGAAACGATTCGACCACCTGCCACTCACCGCATTTATCAGGGAAAGAGGTTACAAACTTTACTTTAATGTCGGGAAATGACTCTACAAACTTAATCTTAACATCGGGAAACGACTCCACAAACTTTATTTTACCATAAAGCGGAAGACCTTTCCAATGGCAGTCATCGGTAATTTCAGGCTTATCGGAAACAGCACCGGTATCCAAACATTGCTCATTTGCATTGGAAGGCGATGCACAGTCGGTGGGAAACAGGTCGGATGCGGCAAACAACAATAAGCTTGCAATGAGCAGCAAAGCATAAAGCAGATATTTCGGCATTACTCCTCCCCTTCAATCCAGTTTATTATTTTTTTACTATCAGGTTTTGTCCATGGACTGATTACTTTTTCAAGCTTTCCATTTGAACCAATAAGGTATTTCTGAAAATTCCACTTTACATGCGAATCTTCAACACCGTTCAAACTTTTTTGAGTAAGCCATTTATAGAGCGGATGGATGCTGTCACCCTTCACGTGAATTTTTTCCATCATGGGAAATGTTACGCCGTAGTTTTCGGTGCAAAACTGTTTTATCTCCTTGTTACTACCCGGTTCCTGTTCTTTAAAATCGTTGGCAGGAAACCCGATAATAATGAAATTATCAGCCTTATACTTTTTATAAATGGCTTCCAGTTGCTCATATTGCGGCGTAAATCCACATTTTGAAGCCACATTAACCACCATTACTTTTTTGCCTTTAAGTTGTGAAAGGGCAAAATTGTTGCCATCAATATCTTTTACGGTAAAATCGTAAAAACTTTGTCCAAACGCTGAAATGGAAAAGAGGGTAAAAAGAAAAATAAATATTTTTTTCATAAAATTAAATTTTTTATCATCTTTCAAAGATAGTTGAAAAACCTTATTAAAGGGTAAATTCGGATGAGCGTATTTGGCTCGGATTATAAACTATTTTTTTATCATATTACTAATCTGTTCCAACAAGGCTTTCCTGTTGATGGGTTTTGTTAAATAAGCGTTGCACCCGGCTTCAATGGCTTTTTCTTCATCGCCTCTCAAAGCGAATGCGGTTTGAGCAATTATGATGACCTCGTTGTTAAACTTTCTAATCTCCCGTGTGGCTTCGTAACCTCCCATCACAGGCATCTTAATGTCCATTAAAATAACACCAATTCCGGAATTTTCCTTTACTAATTCAATGGCTTCAACACCATTTTTAGCAATAAAAATACGATGAAAATGGTTTTTAACAACAATCTCCAGATAGTCGGTGCTCACCTCTTCATCTTCTACAATCAACAAGTCCAGGTCGAAAAATTCAGGAATACCATTTTGCATTTTATCCGTTCCAAAAATCTGTTTATGCTCCATAATGCTTTCAGTAACATACGGAATAGTAAGAATAAACTTTGACCCCTTCCCCTCTTCCGACTGAACAGTAAGGGATCCATCCAACATTTCAGCATAGGCTTTTGAGATGGACAATCCAAGCCCCGACCCTTCAAACACCCTTGTATCTTCAATATCAGCCTGAACAAATCTGTCAAAAATTATCTGCTGTTTATTTGCGGGGATTCCTATTCCCGTATCTTCCACAAAAAATTCGATTTGACGGCTCATATCATCTTGATCCAACTGATACCCAAAGGATATAGCGCCCTCTAAAGTAAATTTTATGGCATTTTTTATAAGATTGGTTAATATACCATGCAATTTGGCCTCGTCAGAAAACGTTCTTAGTTCATCTTGGGGTAAAAACAACTTTAACCCAAGCCCTTTATTATCGGCTTCAGGCTTAAAAAATAAATAGAGTTCTTTTAATAATCTATTGAGGGAAACCATGGTTTTACGAACTTCCATCTGTCCTGCTTCAATTTTAGAGATATTAACCAAATCGTTTACCGTGTTTAACAACCTTTCGCCACTGGCAGAAATATTATTAATAAATTCTGATTTTTCAGCTTCTGAAAAGTCAGCCTCCTTTAACAAACTTGTAAAACCCAAAATACCGTTCATGGGCGTACGTATTTCGTGGCTCATATTGGCCAAAAAAGCCGTTTTAAGCCGCTCGCTCTCCTGTGCTTTTTCCAATGCTGCTACAAGTTCTTCTTCCTTCTTTTTACGATTGATGGAAATACTAATCTGGTTCGAGATAATCTCCAGCATCTCAACATCAGACTTACTAAACGCATTGGCCGACTTGTAATTTTGGACAGCCAAAACACCTATTGCCTCATCATCAATTAAAAGCGGAATTCCAAGCCATACTTTTGAGTCGGCACCTTGCAATTCAACTTCACCTGATGCCACCAGTTTATTTTTAATATCATGTGTGGCAAGCAATGTTTTTTTTGTTTTTAACACATAACCGGTTAAGGTTTTATCAGCCGAAAAAGTTTTAAAATCATCTTTCTCATCAAAGTGAGTCGCCAGTGTAAATGTATTGGTTTCATTATTGTACAGTGCTATATAATAGTTGGTTGTGTCAATTAATGTAGAAAGCTCGCTTTTGACAACATTGGCGAAATGCTTTACATCAGTTGAAGACAGAACCGCATTGGAAATATAGTAGATAACTTTTTGTATTTGTTCCTTATATTTTTGTTGCGTAATGTTTTCGGCAACTTTTATGTAATTGGTGATAACACCCCTACTATTAAAAACTGGCGAAATAAGCGCTGACTCCCAATATAATTCACCATTTTTCTTTTTATTACAGATCTCACCACGCCAGCTTTCTCCTTTGGTAATCGCATCCCAGATTTCTTTGTACAAGTCAGATGTATGTAATCCGGATTTAAGTATTCTAAGGTTCTCACCAATCAATTCGAATTTCCGATACCCCGTAATCTCTTCAACTTTAGGATTTACATACTCAATGGCACCATCCAAGCCGGTAATTACTATTAGCGCAGGACTTTGACTAACGGCTGTTGAAAGTTTAGCCAGCTCCGCTTCCGATTTTTTCCTGTCGGAAATATCGCGAGCTACCGAAAGAATGTACTTCTCCCCTTCGTAGATAAAAATACTTGAACTTACTTCAACGGGTATTTTTTTACCACTTTTAGTAATGTGAGTTGCCTCAAAAACCGAATATCCATCTTTTTCAAATAACGATCTACCTTGGAGACTTCCCTGAATTTCCACATCATAAGAAGAACTAATATCGGCAGGAGACAAATCAAGTAATTCTTCTCTTGTATATCCCATTTTTTTTAATGCAACCTCGTTTACCTCAACAAATTTTCCAAAGCCGTTTGCTTTAAAGGGATGCACAAATGCAGCATCGTTTATACCGTCAAACAACGCCCTGTACTTAAGAGCCAGCAACCTGAATTGTGTTTCAGAAGCAACTAATTGCTGGTTGGCAGCCCGGAGTTGTTGTTCGGCAGCTGTTAATTGCTGATTAGCTGCAACAAGCTGCTGATTATAAGCATTAAGCATTTCCTCGGTTTTTTTGTGGCCGGAAATATCAGTGAAATCCTCCACCAACCCAACTGCAACCCCATCTTCATCAACAAAAGAAATAGCTGTTAACATCACCGGGATTCTTTTACCGTCATGTGTTTGTTTTATTATTTCTATCTTTTGCTTGTAGTAAGGATGACTTTTCGATTGAACCAACGGGCATTTATCGCTATTACACAACTCGCTGCTAAATACATCATAACATTTGCTTCCAACAACCTCTTCTTCCGAAAGGCCTGCCATATCCAAAAAAGTATCGTTAACCACTTTAATAACAAAGTCATAATCAATTAATCGCATCCCGTTGGCAGCGGTGTTAAAAATGGTTTTTATTTCATTTTCCGAAAGCTTCCTGGCAGTGATGTCCACCAAAGTAGCAATTCGATATAGCTCATTATCGATTAACAAGGGGGTTGAAAAGGCCTCAACATCCCTAACCGTATTATCTGCAAGCAGTTGTTTAAACTCAAATTTAAGTGACTCTGAGCTGAATTTCTTTTTGACAATCGTGTCAAATTTGTCGTGTGGCAACACAGAAAGCTCATACATTGTTTTTTGTAATAAATCCTCCTTGCGATAGCCATAAAAATGGATTGCAGCAAGGTTTGCATCAAGAATTTTTAAAGATTCAGGGTGAACCTTAAGCATAATTTCCTGATTATTATCAAAAAAATTATTAAATAATTCACAATTAATAGGCTTATTTTCGACTGTCTTTTTTTTATTAACCGCCATGGTTATCCTTTCATCCTAAATTTACACTTCTATACTTACCTTACAAACCCAAAATCAATATATCGATAAAACTTTATCTGGTTCATTGCCTGTTGTGTAATATACGGTTCCTGTTTTAACCTCCAACGAAACTGTATGTCTTTCAAATCCTCCAAGGAAAACAGCATACACTTTTAGCTGTTTGTCAGCAATAATCTTAAGCACGCTATTAGCCACCTCAAGTGCTATTGTATCGCTCCCGTTTTTTAAAACATTGGCTCCCCCCACAATACAAAGAGGTAATCTCTTAATGGCAATACCCTGTGTTTCCAGCAATTCGGCTAAATATTCGATGGCATCAAAAGCATACTTCAACCTGATAATCGGATTATTTACAAGCAACGATTTTCCAGGAAGCATTACATGTGCCATGCCCCCGATTCTTTTTTCAACATCGTAGGCCACAATAGCCACGCATGACCCCAGCGGAGTAGATCGAAGCCAATCACTTTCTCTTCCTATGACTACTTCTCCTGATGCTACATATATCGTATGCTCAGCAGCTGTTTTTCCAGTTTTCAAACCATAATATTCAATTAAATATTGTATTGTTTAAAAATACAACATATTAGTATCATATAAAAATTTATTTGTATTTTTTTCAGTTTTAATAATTGCCATACGCTGTCACACTCTCTTTCAAATTTACCCACCCGTATCAAACAGCATGTTCTCACGGGTACTTCGAATGACATAATACACTTATAATGTAATTTTTATTTTTCTTAATAAGCAACAAACAGTCAAATCATAATAATCAGTTTAATCAGTGTACTATTCTTTATGATAAAGCAAATAAAGCGGAGTACAGCAAAAAAGCCACTATAAGGGAACCACAACAGCCGTTACCGGCAAATGGTCGGACAGGTTGGTTTTAAGTACCTCGTAATTATAAATATCAAACTTTTTTGAAGTTAAGATATAATCGATACGCACTTTTGGGAAGGTCCAAAAATAGGTATTGCCAAACCCGCTGCCACTTTCGATAAAGGCATCAATTAAGTCGTTCGAAATAATTTGCTGATAAGTAAAGGAGGCGGGAGGATCGTTAAAATCGCCGCAAACAACAACCGGGTAAGGTGATTTGGCAATTACCTTTCTCAACGTTTCGGTTTCGCGTACCCGGCGGGTAAATCCGCTGTTTAACTTGGCAGCAATGGAAAAAATAAATCTTTTGCGGTTAACGCGCTCCTTTTTATCGTAGCTCTCCAGCTCACGCGAAACGCTATACGACAGCAGCTGAATACTATATACCCTGATGGTATCGGTATTAAAAAGGAGGTCAACATAAACCCCAAACTTCTTTTCCTCTTTATTAATTACAATGCCCTGCCTTACCACTTTCAGTTTTGTAAAAATCAGGTTCTCACCCTGGCCGTACGCCGGCATATTCAATTTAAAGGTTTTAGCGGCTTTTTTCGGCACCTTAAACTCCTGAAGGCATACTATATCAGGTTTTTGCTGCTTAATAAGATTTTTAACAGCCTTCATGGTAGTATTTGTATTTTTTCGGCCAAGCTGTTGAAAGTTACGAACGTTGTAGCTCATCACCTTTATACCCTTTTGTTTTTCGGTTACTTTATCAGGAAATAGCTGAAAGTAACGGTGTAACATGGGGTAACCTGCCAGCACAATTATCAGCGACAATAAGGCAAGCCTCCGTTTTACAAAAATCCACAAAATAATAAAGCCGAGGTTAAGATTCAATAAAATGGGGTAGCTTAATCCCAAAAAGGCAAAAAGGCTAACACGGTTAGGGTTTATAAAGGGCGACAGGTAAGCACCGACCAATAAAAAAGCAGCCAGCAGATTGAGCATCCATAGTAGATTAATAAATAGTTTCCGCATCGAAATAGTTCAGTTAATTTTTGCTCGACCTGAACAGCAGATCCTTTTCGGCTTTGGAAAGACTTGCGTATCCCGATCTGGCGATTTTATCTAAAATTTTATCCACTTCATGTTGTGAGGCAGCACGTTTTTTACTGTATTCTTCATCATTCATAGGGCGCCCCGAAGCAGGTCGTGAAGTGTCAAAACCTTTGTATTTGGCTCTTTTTCCAAATTCCGGCATTTTTATGTTCTCGAAAACAGAAAAAATATTGTTCCCGTTTCTAAGCATCAGCCCGTAAGCAAATCCCCACAACGCTCCTCCGAGATGCGCAATATGTCCACCCGGGTTATTACTTTGTATGCTTAGCATGTCAATAACAACGAAAGCGATGGCAAGGTATTTCATTTTTACCCTCCCAAATAAAAAGAGGTGCACCACATAATCGGGCACATAGGTTGAAATAGCAATAAAAATGGCCAATACCGATGCCGATGCACCCAGTGCGTAAGCCCCTTGCCTGATGGCATCGAAAGCCGGAAAAATATTAAAGGCGGCAACAAAAAAGAGTGCCCCTGCCAATCCTCCGGCAATATAGGTCAACAAAAGCTTTTTCTGACTCAGGTACTCCAAAAACAGAATACTGCCAAAGTAAAGCATAATCATGTTTACAAGCAGGTGAAAAAACCCTTCGTGAAGAAACATGTAGGTGAATATAGTCCAGGGTTTGATCAAAAGTTCATTGATGTCCGAAGGAACGGCAAGCCAGGTTACTGCCGGATTAATTCCGGTATATCCCAACAGCCATAAAAAAACATTAATCAGGGTAACCACCACAAATACAGCTGTATTAATCAGTAGTAACCGCGACATAGTATTCCTGCTGAAGAATATTTTCTTTAACTCCTCACCCCTGTTCATTCCGGGTTGTTGATAGTAGCCTCTCATAATACTTTTTCTACTTGCTCATCAAAAAACTTACCAATATAGGTTTTGTAGTTAATACGTAATATTTTGTCAGGTAGTATATAACGTGCCCTTCTTTTTCCAATATAAAAGTATCAGATAGCCAAAAAGCATGCCTCCGAGATGGGCAAAATGTGCCACGTTGTCACCGGGACGGTTATAAATACCGGAAAACAGTTCGGCAGCCCCGTAAAATATCACAAACCATTTGGCTTTTACCGGAATGGCAAAATATACATAAATAAGCGAGTTCGGAAACATCATCCCAAAGGCAAGCAACAAGCCGAAGATAGCTCCCGAAGCGCCAACCACAACATGTTGATTAAGAAAATAGGCTTTATACTCCGACAAAAAAGTAACTATTTTCTGAGCGGCAAGATTGTTATGCGGATTTATTTCAAATGCTTTTACATTATCCTGAAACTGTAAGAAATCGCTCCATATTGCTCCCGAATATTGTCCAACCACAAACCGGTGCTGCGATATGAGTGCCGAAAGATTACCCATGGACGGGTCTTCTATTACATTGTTTATCAGGCTTAACTGCGGCGAAAGCGAAAAAGATATCCACACAATGTAGGTTAAACCGGCACCTATACCTGTTATGGTATAAAAAATAAGAAACCGCTTAGGCCCCCACACATTTTCGATTACATTACCAAACATCCAAAGGGCAAACATGTTAAAGAGGATGTGTGTAAAACCACCATGCATAAACATGTAGGTAATAAATTGCCAGGCTCTAAAATCACTTGCACCCGGATAATGAAGCCCCAAAATGGCGGTTAAATCAATTCCCGCTTTTTGCAAAGATATCATTGCAATAAATACAAGGGTATTGATAATAAGCAGATTTTTTACAACCGGCGTAAGCATTCTAAAGCCGGCAGGACGATATTGCGACATATTATTTTCCTTTTTCTTTTAAATATTTTTCCAATTCAGATAGCGGCACAATGGCAACAATATTGCTACCGTCGGGAGCCACCTCGGGAACAGCACAGGCAAAAAGGCTGTCAAAAATAGAAGCCATCTCAGGCGATGTAAGCACCGTGCCCGGTTTAACAGCCATGCGTGCAGCCAGCGATTTTGCCAGTGCAGTATTTATATCGGCATTAAGATTGCCTGTTTTTTTCTTCTCCGATTCGATAATTTTTTCTAAAACACCCTCTAACTCCGACTCTTTCATCCCTTCGGGGATACCCTGAAAAACAAAGCCATTGTTTCCAATAACATCAAAGGTAAAACCCGACAATGTTAGCGGCTCTTTCAACGACCGTATTATTTCGGCATCCACAGGCGGAAATTGCAAGGTAACCGGAAACAGTTGCTGCTGCGAAACAGCCTGTTTATTTTCAAGGCTGTAAAGAAACTGCTCATACAAAATACGCTCGTGTGCCTTTTGCTGGTCAATCAGCATCAATCCCGAACGGACATTGGTTAAAATATACCTGTTACGAACCTGAAAAAATTTATTGTCATCAATTTTGTTGGTTTCATCTTCCTTGTGTTCAACCGTTAGCTGAGAAGCATCCTTTCCGGTGTTATCTGACGACTGAAAGAATTTTTCCCAGTTTTTATCGCCTTTTGGAGCCGGTGGCTGATAAGTACTTCCTCCCTGTTGGCTTGAACTTCCGGCAAAAGGATTGTAATCGGGATTAATTGTAATTTCAGGTTGTTTTATCTCACCCGAAGGATTAACAAACATGGCATCAATGGCGGGATCTTTGTCGAAGTCGATGACAGGAGTAAGATTATGTTTGCCTATGGATTGCTTAACGGCTGATTGCAATACGGCATACACATATCTGGCATCCTGAAAGTTAACTTCTGTTTTGGTAGGGTGTATGTTAATATCTATGTCGGCAGGGTCAATTCCTATATTGATAAAGTAAGAGGCATAGGTGTTGGCCGGAAGCAGGTCGGCAAAGGCATTTTCAACCGCATGGTGCAAATAGGGATGTTTGATAAACCTGCCGTTAACAAAAAAATATTGTTCACCACGGGTTTTACGCGCAAACTCGGGTTTTACAATAAACCCGTTTATGTCAATTCGCGAGGCCTTTTGTTCAACCGGAAACAGGCGCTCGTTATATATGTTTCCAAAGATACTTACAATACGCGCTTTTTGAGCACTTTTGGGCAATCTGAAAACCGGCTTTTCGTTGTGGGTCATACTAAAAGCAATCTTAGGATTTACCAGTGCTACGCGGGTAAACTCTTCGATGATGTGCCTTGTTTCAACGGTATTTGATTTTAGAAAATTACGGCGGGCAGGCACGTTAAAAAAGAGATTTTTAACGGCAATACTTGTTCCCGGCTTACAGGGGCAAGGTTCCTGACTTTTCACCTCCGAGCCTTCAACAATCAGGCAGGTACCCAACTCCTCGCCAACAGGTTTCGACTTCATTTCCACCTGCGCAATGGCAGCAATGGAGGCCAATGCTTCGCCCCTGAAGCCCATGGTTCTGATGGCAAACAGGTCATCGGCTTTTCTTATTTTTGAGGTGGCATGGCGTTCAAAACTCATGCGTGCATCCATGGCACTCATGCCACAACCGTTGTCGATAACCTGAATAAGTGTTTTCCCGGCCTCTTTAACAAACAGGTCGATAGCAGTGGCTCCGGCATCTACCGCATTCTCCAACAGCTCTTTAACAGCTGAGGCAGGGCGCTGTATCACCTCACCGGCGGCAATTTGGTTGGCAACTGAATCAGGGAGTAGTTTAATGATATCCGACATAATGCAATAAATCCTTCTATTTTACTTTTCCAACACCAAAAATCATTAACAATTTGTCGATAAAATCGGTAAAGAAAATCAAATAAACGCCCCCTAAGATGAGGGTGGCATAAACCAAAAAAGATATTCTTTTTGAGATGCCAAAACTCTGAAATTCGCCCTCCTCCTGCTCTCCTTTCCATCGCCTGCGCATTTTCATCCGCAGCTCTTCATCGCGCGAAACAGCCTCTTCGTAACCCATTTCGGCACGACGTTTCCGCATTCTTTCCAGCTCAGGATCGTGATAACGAGCCACAATATGAAACCGTTTTGGTTTGGGAGTTTTAAAAATTACAAATCTCATTTTTCAGCTATTTAATGCAAAGATAAAGGAATAAACCGTTACATGCTTCAAATCCGCAAAATCGGATGCAATAAAATTTTTATTACCTTTATGGCTTGAATTAGCTACCACAAAATTACTACCATGAAAATTACCAACCGCTTTTTACTATTGGTACTCATTGCAGGAGCAACGTTTTTGTTGATTCTGTTTGCTGTCAGGCCCGACCTGATTAGCAACATCTGGCTGTGGTTTGTGGGACTGGCCGGAGTTATTGTAAAAACATTTCAATGGCTGGCCGATTATTTTAAAAAGTTATTAAACCCGGCACAAGAGAATAAAAGTGCTACTGCCGGCAGCAGTGCTAAAGCAACCAAACTTCAGGAAACCGTTACGGAAGAAAATACTTTTGAGGGCCTAACCCTTTATCTGCTGCGTTATTACGATGATGGTGAAACAACGGTAGGGCTGCTGCTTACCGGCCATAAGTTCTATTGCTACACCCTCGAAGATACTTTTCACCAAGAAAAAATTGCCGGCGAAACCCGTATTCCGGCAGGCACTTATGCCATCAGATTCAGGAAAGAGGAAACACCCTTTACCAAAACCATGCGCCAACGTTATCCGGAGTGGTTTACCTGGCATCTGCAACTGCAAAACGTACCCGGTTTTAGCTCAATCTATATTCACAATGGAGGCGACCATGCCGACACCGAAGGATGTATTTTGGTTTCCGACCGGCTAACCATTGGCCGGGGAAACACAACCTTAACCCACTCGCGCGAAACCTTTAAGCGGCTCTATGGCTGGCTTTCGGAAAAACTATACAACAACATCCCCGTGAGGATTGTTGTAAAAGATGAAAATTGGATGAATAATTTAAAGTAACCTGTTATGGAACTAAACAGAATATCGAAATCTCTTAGAGAGAAAAAGTTTTTAAACCGACTGTTTATAGGCCTAATGTGCCTGTTGGAGTTGATTTTGCTCGGGGCCATTGCGCATATTGTGGTACAGTTTGTCAAAAATCCCGGCGACCAGCTTTACAACCTTACAGCATTGGGGTTGATGATACTTTGGTTTGGCATTTTGGTGGCCTATTACGCCTGGGCGGTCTATTTTTACAACATCAACCTGGGGCTTACCAACGAAGACTGGGCTGAAATTCGCGAAAAGCGGCTTCATACCCCCGAAATTACCGATGGCATCCCCACCGAAAATCCCAACATTAACGAAACACTGGGATTACCCAAGGGAACGGTTCGCGGCTCGCTGGCACTAACGCTGATGGTGGCCGCCATGGCCATGACTATTGCCGCACTTGGTATGGACAGCACGGTAAAAGAAAACACCCTCATCGTTGATAATTTCGATTTTATCAAAACCGCTTTTCTGATGATGATTGCCTTTTACTTCGGACACAAATCGCTGGAGCTAATCGGATACAAGAGCAAGCATGTTTACGGAGCAGGAGCTGATGATAAAAAAGAACACCGGCAAAGTATGATGACACCGGCACCTCCGCCTGCGGTGAGCGACATTTCAAAAGTTAAAGAGGCGCTTAAAAAAGGTGCCTTTATACAGGATGACGAAAACCCGAAGAAATCGGGAAAAGATGACTTTAACAATCCGGGTGCGGTGATGTAAGATGAAAAAAACACTCTTCATATCATTGCTTTTGTTGCTGGCGTTTTCTGCATGTCAGCGGAACAAGCGCTATCTGGTGGTGAGCAAAATAAAAAGCACCGCCAAACTTGCCACCACCGAAACGGTGATAAACAAGGTTATCATCGGGCAAAAAAAGAAGAGCTTGTTCGGGCTGGTGCGGCTTGGCAGTGCCGAGTTTGTGGCCTACTCGCAGGCTACGGTCAAAACCGGCATCGACCTTAACAAATTAAAACACGATGACATTAAAATTGACGGCAACATTATTGAACTGAACCTGCCTCCGGTGGAGGTGCTCGATTTTTCGTATCCCTTTAGCAGCTATGTGATGGATACCGTACTTTCCGACAACGACATCTTTAATAAAATTGATGTTATCGATCAGGAAAACTATTACCGCATGGCTGAAAACGATATCCGTCAACAACTCAAGTACATGGGGATTGTGGAGCAAACCAAAGAAAACACCCGGAAACTGTTGGAAGGGCTGTTAACCAATCTTGGTTACAAGGAGGTTTATATAACGTTTGCCGATACCAACAATTTGATACAACAGGTTAACATCAAACAATAGCAACATGGGAAATTTGTACACAAAAGGAGCCTCGTTGATACTGCAAATAATTTTTGTGGTGGCGCTGGTGCTGGTGTTTGCCTGGTTCGACCCGTTTGACCTGTTAACCCCAACAAAACTAACCCTTAAAGATACACCCGTTCAGGTTGAAAGCATCAAAGAGATAGGCCAGTTGATTTCGGCGGAGTATTACGGTGAGGTGATTGCGTCGTTACAGGAAATTGTTAACCAAAAAGATTACAACACCGCTCAGCACTTCGATTCGGTGGTAAACGACCTGCACGAAGAATTTAAAAATGCCATCCTCGATTTTTCCGGCGAAAAACTCAACGGCAGCGCCGTCAGCATTTACCGGGCTTTTGCCGACGAATACCCCGACATTGTGAACAATCAGCAGTTTGGCTCGTACCTCTATTATATTAACGAAAAAATCAGGAACAAAAATTACAACGCAAAGGAAACCGATAAACTGTTAAGCGGTTCAAAGGCACACCGGCTGATTAAGCGGCTTTATAAAAACAACCTGAAATGGCGCGATAAGTTTCTTGCCATAAAGACCAATCAATTTAAGCAGGTTCATCGTGAAGTGTCGGCCAAAAAGCTGAAAAAGGATTTTCGTCACAGCAGGCTGGTAATTGTTGGCAGAGGATGGGTAAAGGCCGGATTCGATTTCCGGAGCTTTTCAAACCGTAATTTCAGGTATGATGCCACTTATCAACGGATTCATTTTATCGGATTGCAGCCCGAAATCCTCAGCGCCACCATCAACCCGTGGTTTATTCCCGAAAAGGGAGTTGAAGGGTTTGAGTTTCTGATTGCCGAGCGGGGTGCCCGGTTCAAACCCAAATACACCAACATGGTAAAGCAGCGCTGCCTTGATAAATTGCAACAACAAGCGCTGGAAAAGCAGATATTGTTAAAAGCCAAAGAAAATGCCGAGCATAACCTGAAGGGCTTCTTTTCTATTTTGCTCAACACCGACATCAAAGGAGTCTATTTTCATACCAATTACCTCAATTACACCTCCAATGTGCTGTTGCAGGATTCGGTTGTTTCCAACGAAGAGCTGTTTTCCATCGACTCGGCCATCACCTATTATTATCGCAATTACGATGATGAGGACAAACAGGAAACCATTGCCGGTTTTATCGGTCTGATGAAAAACCATAAGGCTTCCATTTACGGAGTTGACATCCGGCTAAACAATTACAGTAGCAGGTTGTTTAACATTATGATGGACAGGCGGGTTGATTCGGCAGAAATGGCCTTAATAAACACTCTTTCAACAAACTCATTAACCGATACGCTTTGGTATAGTAACATCTTCGGAAGTCGCTATTTTAACAAGGAAAAGGATACGCTGACGATTGCCCAACGCATGAAAATCGACAGCACTTTTAATGCTCAACTCAAATCGGGTTACAGTAATTTTTGCTCCGACCTGCAAAAACTCATCAGGGTTTTAAAAGCGGATGTTGACAGCAGCAATACTTTGAGGTGTTTTTAAAGAAAGCTTACGGAATCCCCATATACTTATGGCTTTGGAGCGAGATTCGCCATTGCGGATGTTGCATAACATAGTTGGTAAGGGTTTCCATAATATCTTTTGAAACGCTCCATTCGGGTTGCAAAAACAGAATA
>WGDP01000087.1 GCA_015493215.1 Bacteroidales bacterium
TCTCTATTTAAACTTTTTCCAAATACAACAACTTCATCACATCTTATACAACGCATGCAACCGGTTAATTGTCAGACTTAATTATATTGTTATTTTTGCTTTTTTTAAAAATTTAATATGAAAACAACTTTCACCCTTGTAGCCAAAAGCCTTTTATTGGTGTTGTTTGGCTTATTTGCAGTTAATGCTTCAGCGCGAACCATTAAAACAACCAACACCGGGAAACCATCGCTTGTACTTACCGGTAAATCCCAATTAAAACTTCAACTTACCAATACCGTAGGTTTTATTAAGTTTTCGTTTGTTGAAACTCAACGCGGAACTTTTACACGTATGGCCGTTAACCACTATGCCAAATCACAATCTATTGGCAACCCTGAGCTGCCTGTCAGAGGCCGCCTGATTGAAATTCCTCAGGGGGCTGTTCCAGTAGTAACTGTTACAGGATACGATCTCAAAGAGTATAAACTCAGCGACTATGGTATTCCGTATAAAGTTATCCCTTGTCAGGGATCACAGTCGAAATGCGGTGCAAATCCCGATTTTGTATGGAACAAAGATGAATATAAAACCGATGCTTTTACCCAATCCAAATTGGTTTCGGTTGATGTTTTGGGGCAGATGCGTGCGGTAAGAATAGGCCGTATCAACATAAATCCCATTCAATATAATCCCAAAAAAAATACCATTCGTGTTTACGAAAACCTTACCTTCGAAATCAGTTTTAAGGGTGCCGATTTGGCAAAAACCAACCGGTTAAAGAAACGTTATTTTTCGCCTTACTTTGAGTCGGCGTATCAAAATCTGCTTAACTACTCAAAACCTGTTTCACGGGACAGCCTCACACAATACCCTGTAAAGTATGCCATTGTTTCCGATAGAATGTTTGAGGCGCAGTTACAGCCTTTTATACAATGGAAAACAAAAAAAGGATTCAATGTGGTGGTTGGTTATACCGACGAAATCGGTAATACCAAAGAAGATATAAAAGCTTGGCTTGAAAACCTTTACAACTCGGGAACCGAAGAAGACCCTGCTCCTTCATTTGCGTTGTTTGTGGGCGATATTGCGCAGGTTGACGTATGGAACAACGGTAACGGCGTTACCGACCGCAACAGCTGCGAATACACCAACGACCTGTTTCCCGAGCTTTATTATGGCCGCTTTTCGGCCGAAGACACTGCGCAGCTTCAACCCTATATTGACAAAACATTGGAATACGAACAATATTTGATGCCCAACCCTTCCTATCTCGATACCGTGGTAATGATTGCAGGTATGGACGGCGACCACGGCAACGATTGGGGTAACGGACAGATAAATTACGGAACCATTAACTACTTTAACGAAGCTCACGACATTTATTCAAATACCTATCTCTATCCCAATTCGGGAAGCAATTCGGCAGCCATCATTCAAAATATAAGCGATGGGGTTTCGTTTGCTAACTATACAGCCCACGGAAGCCCTGCCGGATGGTACGATCCTTCGTTTACCATTTCCGACATATCCACTCTGCAAAATCAGGACAAATACGGGCTGTTAATTGGTAACTGCTGTTCAACCAGTGAGTTTCAAACCGACTGTTTTGCCGAAGAGCTGTTGCGTGCTCCCAACAAAGGCGCACTGGGATACATTGGAGGCTCCAACAGTACCTACTGGGATGAGGACTATTATTTTGGCGTGGGTGTTGGTGCCATTTCTGAAAATCCTCCCTCTTACGAACAAACCGGCCTTGGCAACTACGACCGTGCCTGGCACGACCATGGCGAACCCTATGCAGATTGGTTTACCACCATGGATCAGCATGTTTTTGCCGGCAACCTTGCAGTTTCGGAAAGCGGTTCCTCTTTCGAACAATACTATTGGGATATATACAACCTTATGGGCGACCCGTCGCTCATGGTGTATTATTCGGTACCTGATGCAATGGATGTTACAGCACCCGCCACCATTCTTATTGGCTTTTCCTCTGTTTCTGTTACAGTGGCACCCTATGCCTATGCATCCCTGTCGATGAATGGTGAATTAAAAGGAACAGCACAGGCCGATTCGCTTGGAAATGCTACTATTAACTTCGACCCCTTTACAACTCCGGGTGATGCCGACCTTGTTGTAACTGCACAAAATTACCAGCCTTACATTTCTACCATTGCAGTAATACCGGCTGAAGGTCCCTATGTTACCTATCAATATCATTGGGTAAACGATACGGTTACCGGAAACGGCAACGGACAAATTGACTTTAACGAAGAAGTAAATCTTTCTGTATCCATGGAAAATGTAGGAAATAGCAATGCCGATAATGTTATGGTAACCCTTTCAACCAACAACGACCCGTACATTATCCTTGAAGACAGTACCGAAAATTATGGTGTTATTGCAGCCAACGATTCTGTTTTAGTGGAAGATGGCTTTAAAATTTTGGCTTCATCTAATATTCCTGATGGCCACATCATTCACTTTACATTGATGTCGGTTTATGGCAGCGATACAACTTTTTCATCCTTAAACGAAGTGGCTCATGCTCCCGCCCTTGCAATGGATTCATATACCATTGACGATGCTTCAGGAAACGGAAACGGTAAACTTGATCCCGGTGAAACAGCCATGTTTATTATCACCATGAAAAACAACGGAACTGCAACGGCTACCGGTATCCAGGCTCAGTTATCTTCTGCAAACCAATATATTACCATAAACAATTCAACAGCTTCTTATGGTGACCTCGACCCCGATTCAAGTGCTGTAAACAGCTTTAGTGTTACTGCCGATGCTGACACCCCGGAGGCCACGCTTGCTCAGTTTAACTTCGATTGGATGGCTGACAACAGCATTAGCGGAGCCGATAGTTTTGAAATTATTGTGGGACAAAAACAGGTAGCCATTATCAACCTTGCAACATCCACCATTTCGCCCGATTCAATGGTTGAATGTTTAAATATTTTAACGACTCCTTCGGATGTGTTTACTCAGATTCCGGATAATTTAAACGAATACAAGTGCGCTTTTGTTTGTTTGGGTATCTATAGCGATAATTATGTACTTACTGACCAGGATGGAACCAAGCTGGCCGACTTTTTAAATAATGGTGGACGTATTTACATGGAAGGTGGCGACACCTGGGCTTACGACTCGCCAACGCCGGTTCATCCCATGTTTCATATTCACGGGCTGGATGACGGAACAGATTTCCTCAGCACTATTGCAGGCGACCCCGCCAATTTTATGAACAGCTATAACTTTACCTACAGTGGTGCCAACAATTATATCGACGAAATTGAACCGGACAGTCTGGCCAATGTGTTAATGGTTAATACTTCACCTGCTCAAACCACTGCCGTTAGTTTTTATAATGAGGTGTATAAAACCGTAGGGGCTACTTTTGAATTTGGCGGCCTCGATGACAACGAAACCTGCAACAAAGCCGGTTACATGGCTGAAATTCTTTCGTTTTTTGATGTTGGCTATACCTGGACAGGGTTAAACGAAAACAAAGCCTCAAATTCAAACCTGACAATTTATCCAAACCCTGCTGCTGCCAATATCTCCATAACCTACACAAGTGATAATGCAGGAACAACTTCGTTTATCGTTTACGATATGGCCGGCAAAATAGTACTGAAACAAGTTAAAGAAACCCATCGTGGAAAAAACACACTTATGATGGATGTTTCACTATTAAAATCAGGAGTTTACAATGTTGAAGTGCGTAGCCGAGACAACGTTGGCACCACTAAACTTGTCATAACAAGGTAAAACAGGCTTACAAACAGCCTTAAGTATATCAAAGTATTAAACAGTTAAATTATGAAAAATTTTTACATCCTTTTACTTTCCTTATTCGGATTGCAAAACATATCAGCTCAGCAGTGGGTAACGGTAACCTCATCTACCCCTTCAAAACCGGTTACTACTTTGGAGTCGTCCAATGTTTCGCAATCGGTAATTAACTTAACATTGAGTGGATTTTGGAAATCGGAAGTAAAAACTCCCCGCGGTGATGCCTGGCTAATAGATATTCATAATTATGTGAGAAACCTTGAAAAGGGTGCGCCCGACTTACCTTATGTTTCTGCATCGCTCATTATTCCCGACCTGGCAAAAATGAAAACAGAAGTGGTTTCGGCACAGTATAAGGAGTTTGAAAATGTTCTTATTGCCCCTTCAAAAGGGAATTTGTACCGCGATACCGACCCCTCGACAGTACCTTACGAGTATGGAAAAATTTATGGCACCGATGCAGGGTATCCGGGTAGCCTGACAAAACTTAACCAACCCTATATTGTCCGTGATTTCAGAGGCGAAGCCGTTTGGATGTATCCTTTTCAGTATAACCCCGTTACCAAGGTGCTAAGGGTTTATTACAACATTACCGTTAAGGTTTCCGAAGCAGGTGTTGCCGAAGTGAATCCGTTTAACCGTACCGCTCCGATTAAAAAAATCGACAGCCGTTTTAATCAAATCTATCAGGCTCATTTTTTAAATTACCGGGCTTCAACACGCGATTATACTCCTGTTGATGAACATGGCAACATGCTGATTATCTCTTACGGTGATTTTATGGATGAAATGGAACCCTTTATAACCTGGAAAATACAGTCGGGTACTCCTGTTGAAATGGTTGACGTGGCTACCATTGGCAATGCAGCAGCCATCAAGCAGTACGTTGCCAACTATTATAACAATCAGGGACTTACCTTTTTATTGCTGGTGGGCGATGCAGCACAGGTTCCGTCCAGCACCGTCAGTGGCAACGATTCAGATAACGATTACACCTACGTAGTTGGCAACGACCACTATCCCGACCTTTTTTGTGGCCGCTTTTCAGCTGAAACTGCCGAGCAGGTTACTACACAGGTTGACAGGATGATAGAGTACGAAAAAACACCTGATATGAGCGACACCAGCTGGTTTACTCATTCGTTGGGCATTGCTTCTAATCAGGGTACCGGTGATGATGGCGAATACGACTGGGAGCACATTAGAAACATTCAGGTTAATAAATTAGTACCCTATACCTATACCTATTATTATGAACTTTACGATGGTACCCATGGCGGAAACGATGCGCCCGGAAATCCCGGCCCTGCCGATGTGTCCGCTGCCGTAAACGATGGTGTTACCATTATAAACTATTGTGGCCATGGCAGTAACACCAGTTGGGGTACTACGGGTTTTAACAACAACAATGTAAACAACCTTACCAATGCAGGCCATCTTCCGTTTATTTTTTCGGTTGCTTGTGTAAACGGTAACTTTGTTAATACTACTTGTTTTGCTGAGGCGTGGATGCGTGCAGAAGACAACTCCGGTAATCCCACCGGAGCCATCAGCACCATTATGTCAACCATCAATCAAAGCTGGAATCCTCCCATGTGCGGGCAGGATG
>WGDP01000088.1 GCA_015493215.1 Bacteroidales bacterium
GAGAGGGAAAAACCACGCCGCATTATCATCCCTTGTCAAGGCCGCCGGAGGCCGAAGCCGATGCGGTAAAAAAAGCCATTGATTTTGCTGCCCAGGCCCGTTGCCCTTTGTACATTGTTCATGTTTCGTCACAGCTATCTCTGCAACATATTCAAACTGCACAGCAAAACGGACAGACGGTTTATGCCGAAACCTGTCCACAATACCTGCTGTTGGACGATTCGAAATATGACGGCGATTTTGAACAAACGGCACCTTTTGTGTTAAGTCCGCCATTAAGAAAAAAAACAGATAACAAAGCGTTGTGGCATGCATTGGAAAACAATATGGTTCAAACCGTTGGAACCGACCACTGCCCTTTTACCATGGCGCAAAAACGAGTAGGGCTGCACGACTTCAGAAAAATTGCCAACGGAGCAGGCGGGGTTGAACATCGTATGGAACTGTTATATACCTATGGCGTTGCCAGGCATAAAATCAGCCTGAACAGGTTTGTGCAAATTACGGCTGCCAATCCGGCTAAAATTTTTGGACTTTATCCTCAAAAGGGTGTTATTGCTCAAGGCGCTGATGCCGATATCGTAATTTGGAATCCCGATACGGAGAAAACCATATCCACACAAAACCATCACATGCATTGCGATTCCGATATCTTTCAGGGGTTTAACATAACCGGTTCTCCCGAATATGTCATCACTAAAGGAAAAATGGCCGTTCATAACGGAGAATGGGTTGGTAAAAACATAAAAGGAAACTTTTTGTTTCGGAAGTAGTACGTTTTAATGACCTTAACAAAACACTGATTGGAAACTGCCTCTACATTTATCACATGGTTTTGATGGATGTTGTTTAAGCCTTTTTTATCGTTGCTGTAACTTTTTTAAGCACCCTGCCGTCTTATTTCCGAAAACAGATTAAAACAATCTAAAAAAACAAAAATTATGAAAAAAAGTTTCTTAACAATTATCTTGCTTGTAGCAGCCATATTCACTTTCGGACAAAATAACACCGTAAAGAGAAAAGTGCTTGTAAAACCCTTTTCGGCCATTAAAGTAAGTGGCGCTTCCGATGTAACCCTGATAAAAGGAGACGACTACATTGTTGTGGTGAAAGCTCCCGAACGAATTCAGGACGCGATTCATGTGAACGTTAAAGGGGAAACACTGACGATTACTTACAGCAACATCAAACTTAAAAATCACGAAAATTTAAAATTTTATGTTACCACTCCCGTACTTAAAAAGTTGCATGTTTCGGGAGCTGCCGATGTGACAACCGAAGGAGCCACCTTTAAAGGTGAGAACCTGAAAATAATTGCCAGCGGTGCCGCCGATTTGGAGTTAACCCTTGATTACAAAACCATTGATGCCGACGTGTCGGGTGCCTCTTCGGTTGAGCTTGCCGGGAAAGCCGGTGTGCAGCACATAAATGCCAGTGGAGCAGCCGACTACACAGCAAAGGACCTTGCTGCCGATACCGTTACTATTGTTGCCAGCGGTGCTTCATCGGTTTATGTAAACGTCATCCATAAAATTGATTACCGAACTTCCGGCGCTGCCGATGTAAAATTTAAGGGCGACCCCGAGGAGTGGAACCTCGATTCTACTGAAAATGGAACGCACATGGTTATTTCAAGCCCTTCAACAGGAGTTGTGGTTACCGATAACGATTATAACGATACCACAAAAGTAAAAGTGGGTAGTATAGACGTGGAAGTTGTTGACGGAGATACGGTTACAGTTCGTATTGGCGGCCATCAGTTAAAGGTAAACGATGATGGAAATGTTAAATGGGAGCGTGTTGATATGCCCAGATTTAATGGCCACTGGGGTGGTGTTGAGCTGGGAATAAACGGCTATGTTACTCCCGACTTTAATACCGGCTGGGGAAGTGAAAATGATTATCTAAATCTGATTTACGAAAAATCAATAGCAGTAAATGTAAACCTCTGGGAGCAAAATATTCCGTTTAACAAACAGCGTACGGTGGGTATGCTTACCGGATTGGGAATGTCGTGGAACAACTATTTTTTTAGCAATAAAACCAAGTTGGTAAATGGTACTTCGGGCATTGAAGGGTATTATATTGATGGCGTTTCTGTACGAAAGACCAAATTGACCAATATGTATATTACTGTGCCGGTTTTGTTTGAATTTCAAACGGGAAGCACCAACACGCAACATCGCTTTCATTTTACCATTGGCGGCGTTGCCGGTGTCAGGGTAACTTCGCACACAAAAGTCTATTTTAATGAAGCCAATAAAGAGTATCGTCTGACCGATCCGGCTACCGGGATTCCCGGATTTGAGGTGTATCGTACCCCTGACCGTAACAGCAGAAATATTGTTAAAAATTACAGCAGTTTTTATCAGTCACCTTTTAAGTTCGATGCCAGAGTTGGAATAGGGTATGGCTGGCTTAATGTATTTGCAACGTATGGCATCAACCGCTTTTTTCAAAAAGATCGTGGCCCAGAGCTTTATCCCTGGACGGTGGGTATTACCATTGTGGGGTGGTAAATGCCAGAATAAAAAATTATGATTTGTAGTGTGTAAATATTTAACAGGTAAGAAGTCACCTCTTTTTTTGATGTGGCTTTTTTTATTGGCTAATACTTTTGCCAATATTTTACATTCATCATTTGATGCTTGTCTGATAAGATTTATATATTTGCCATAACCAAATTATAGATACATGAGCCAACACGTTAATCCAAAATATATTGAACAGCAGCAAAATGAAATAACCGAGTTTTTTATCTATCAAAAGCTTGCTGCTTTGTCGAAGGATGAAGAAAACCGGAAAATTTTGTTAAAAATTTCGGAAGACGAAAAAAAGCATTACGACTTTTGGAAAACGGTAACCGGAAAAGATGTAGAACCAAATAACCGGCAGGTAAACAAGTATTTGCGCCTGGCAAAACTTTTTGGATTGTCGTTTTCGTTGCGCCTGATGGAAAAAGGAGAAGAGGGAGCAGGCCGGTTTTACGATAGTATTGCTTCCGAACTACCCGGCGTTATTTCCATCAAAGAGGATGAAGAACTCCATGAGCAACAGTTGATAGGCATTTTAAACGACGAGCGGTTAAACTATGCCGGTGCCATTGTACTCGGGCTTAATGATGCTTTGGTTGAGTTTACGGGTACCCTTGCCGGATTAACTTTTGCCTTTGCAAACAATAAGGTAATTGGTGTTACCGGTTTGGTAATGGGGGTGGCTGCGTCGCTTTCTATGGCAGCATCGGGCTATCTGTCATCGCAGGAGGATGAGCGTGAAGAACTAAACCCGATAAAATCGGCACTGTTTACAGGATTGGCTTACATTGTTACAGTCGCCTTTTTGGTGTTCCCTTATCTTATTCAGGAAAATCCTTACATAGCACTTGGCGGTATGCTGGTGGTTACGGTGTTAATTATTGCCGCTTATACCTATTATATTTCCGTAGCTAAAAATGTAAAATTTTCACGACGTTTCTCAAGTATGGTGGCCATTTCCCTTGGCGTTGCGCTCCTTTCATTCGGTATCGGTATGCTTGTAAAAACCGTTTTTAATGTGGATATGTAGTCCTGCAAAAAAGCCATTGCTTAGTCCGTTTTTGTCGGTAAGAAATCGTATCTCCCGGCGACTAATAATTTATTTGGAAGGTGTTTTTTAAGAACGCCAACCTTTTATTATTAAAAATTATTCTAAATAAACCTAAAATAATAGTACCTTTGTTGGCTCAAATTCATTCATATACAAATGGACAACCTTAATTATTTAAACAATATTGACCCCGAAATTATCGAACAGTTATATGCGCAGTATCAAACTGACCCCGAAAGTGTTGACGAGCAGTGGCGCAAGTTTTTCGATGGCTTTGATTTTGCTCAAAAAGTATATCCTGCCAAACCTGGCGCCGGCTTGCAAACTTCCGATGAGTTTAAGGTAATAAACCTGATTAATGATTATCGAAGGAGGGGTCATCTGTTTACCAAAACAAATCCTGTAAGAAAAAGAAGAGTCTATACCCCTTCGCTTGATATTGA
>WGDP01000089.1 GCA_015493215.1 Bacteroidales bacterium
GTTTACCATGTCCATTACCATGCCCTTCATAATCCCCGATGCCACCAACCCGCCAAACAGCCCGATGGTAACCGCCGCAATAATAACGGTGCTCCGTAACCTGTTGCGCAAAATGTTTCGCCACGCGATTTTAAAGATTGTATTGTTGAATTGTTTCATTGTTTAGATTGTTATATTGCTGAATTGTTGTGTTCCAAATAACTAAACGGTTGGGCTAAACGTCGTGCGGGATTCTTAAACCTTTTTTTCAATTTTGCAGCAATTTAAAATATTGCTACAATATTTATATTTAGCCCTTTACCCGCACTACATATAACCTTTGTTGACATATAGTTATTTTAATTTCTTTTTATTTTCTACATATACTTTTTCGTTTAATTTTTTCAATGCTTTTATAAAATCTTTTTCGTTCAGAATTGTTAATTGATATGTAGCAATTTCTTTTAATCTCAAATATCGGCTTTCTTTACTAATTTCCGATTTAATCATTTCGGCATTTAAACTTTCTAAATTAGATAAAACTGCTAACTCATTTATACTTGCTATATCTCGTATATTCATTCCTTTTTTAGCATATTCAGGATTTGCTAACCTCCAATCTTTCGCTGTACAATGAAAAAGTGCTACATTCAATAAATCTGCCTCTTCTGCATAAATTACCCAGTCTTTGTCTTTATCATAATTTTTTTCAGGCAAAATGTGTTTTTTTACTGCGTCAGTATGTATATGATAATTTGCTTTGCTTATTATTCTTTTAAAATTCCATTCAAGATTATATTGATTGGTTTCAATTTCTTTAAGTCTTTGGTATTCTGTTATTAAATACAACTTAAAAGTTGGACTAATCCAGGTTCCAAATTCAAAGGCGATATCTTTATGAGCGTATGTTCCGCCATATCTTCCTGCCTTTGAAAAAATTCCAATCGCGTTGGTTTTCTCAACCCATTCCTTAACACTCACTTTAAAACTATTCAATCCTGATTGATTTCTAATTATGGCGAATTCGCCATAATTAAAATTTGGGTTGTTGATTTTTTCCCATACACTTAAAAATTCTAATGTATTTCTATTTCGCAACCAATCAGTTATAAAGAAATTACCATCTTTTGCTTTTAGCATATCGGTTAAACAAATATAATCTTGCTCATCTTTTTTTATAATCGAGATTATTTTTTCTTCAACTTTTATTTTTGTCGTTTTGCTCATAATAAAATAATTATTTGATGATAAAGTTAGCTGATATTCATTTGATATTTAATTTCTCAAAATTGCTCTGTTGTCTTTAACGCATTGACTAATTACTAATTACTATTCACTAACTACTGCCAACACTACCTCCTCAGCGCTTTTATCATATTAAACCTTGCGATGGAAATCAACGGGTATAACGATGCCACCAGCACAATGATGAGAATAACTTCGATTTGATGTGCAAATATCGAAGGCTCCAAAATTGTGGGCATCACCGGTTCAATGCCCAGTTTGGCGATGGATTTGGCTGCTTCGCCAGTCATTCGGATGGGATTGTGGTTGTAGTAGATGATAATGGGTATGGTAATGATGATGCCCAGCACAATGGCCAGCGAGTTGATGAGCAGTGTTTCGTAAATGGAAATCATCATCAGCTTGGTTCGTTGTGTGCCGATGGAGATCATCACGGCAAACTCTTTTTTACGCTCCTCCGTCATCATCAGCACGGTACCGAAAACGCCAAAGGCGATAATCATATAAAGTACGGCAATCATAAAAATGCCTCCGGTCCGGTCGCTTTGTATTTGTTGCACCATTTCGGGCATCATGGTTCTCCAGCCCATGGCACGGTATTGCGTGTGTTTAAGTTTTTGGTTTAGGATGTTTGTGATTTTGGCGGTTTCCTTAGAATCGGAAAATTTTACCACAATGGAGGTGATGCCATTGTCAAATGAATAATAGCTCTGCGCCAGTTTTAGCGGCATAAAAATAATTTGCCGGTCGATATCGGGTGCAGGCATTTTGATGATTCCTTTTACAGGATAGGCGCCAATGGCCGATTGGCCCCAATGGCCCTGTCCAAGCAAAACCAGCGTATCACCGACATTAAGTCCTAGAAACTCAGCCAGCTTAGAACCCACAAGCAGGGAGCTGTCGTTTTGATTGATAAAGTTTCCGGACTTCATTTTTTTGCGCAATCCTATCATTTTATCTTCTGCTTTGGGGTCAATACCCATGATGAGCGCTCCTTTGGTGTTGTTCCCGAACGAAACCAGCGAAAAGCTTTCCAGCCGCAGGTTAACACCTTCAATATCGGGCACCGACTTAATGACGTTTATTAAAGAATCGTTGATTACTATTCCGTTATCAAGGGTTTTGTCGTCCCAGTAATCCTTTTGATGCACCTGCACGTATCCGGTAAATTGCCCTACGGCGTTTTCAATCATTTTGGAATAGGTTCCCTCCTGAAACGACCGCGTAAAAACCGCCATCACCACTGCAAAGGTTACCGAGGTAATGGTTATGAGGGTTCGTTTTTTATTCCGCCATATGTTTCGCCATGCTAATCGAATGTTCATGGTATTGTTGGTTTTGTTTGTTTTATTTTATTTTAATCTCCGGGCTGAACCCCGGAGCTGAACCCCGGAGCTGAACTTAATCTCTTTTTAATCTCCGGGCTAAACCCCGGAGCAGTAAAGATAAAACTTGATCCTTATCCTTGCTGCCCCGAGGTTTAGCTCGGGGCAACCGGAATAGTGATTATAAAACATTGTTATTTTTTTCAATTAAACATATTTCTTTTAATGTACCCTCTTCATATTCTGCTGTGAGAAAAAGCCATCATCCAGCTTAATGTTAAACTTTGCTGAGCGAACAATAACCACCGTGCGTTGACCGGGCTTATCGGCGGGGATAATCTCCAGTTTTGAAGGTAGCTTTCTGTCAGTAAACTGTTTAACGTTGGAGGCAAGTTCCGTGCGCATCAACTCATTGTCTTCATCAAAATATTCGGTTTTAAGTTGCCAGTACTCCTTTTTGCTAATCCATTTAATTACTTTGCCCCAAACTACGGCAGCATCCTCTTTTGGAATCAGCTCAATTTTGTAACAGTCAATGCCGCTAATTGGTTCCGAGCCTATTATTTTCTGGTTGTAATCCACCACGATGGAGCTTTCTTTCAGGATGTCATCGTTAGTATAATCGGAACCCATCCAGCCCTGCGACATCATGGAAGGCGGTATTTTAATCATGCGGCTGATGGAAGGAACCCAGTTCCACATTTCGTTGTTGCGTTTCAAAAAAACCTGTCCCTTGTCCTTGGCAGGTGCCGTGATGTAGGTCATGGCATAGTCGCGCCCCTTTGACCAGTTTTTCATTTCGATGGTACGTGTCCACTTTGGCCGTACTATGGTCATCGAAAAGATACTGTAATTGGTTTCGCCACGTTGTAGGTTGTCGGCTTTTTCAACAATCTGTTTGGCAGTTAGCTCTTGTGAAAAGAGATTTACCGAACCTGTTAGAATGAGCAAAATAATGACTGGTACTATTTTTTTCATGGGTTGTTAATTTTGTATTATTGAATTTGTTTAAAGTCTTTTATTTGTACTACTGGTAAAATATTGTAAATCATAAAGTGAATATCTTTTTTAACAAACCCACCCCTACGCCCCTCCAAGGAGGGGAATGATGGAATTCATTTTCTGATTTACAATATCTTACACCCATTATCTTTAGGTTAACTTTAATAAGTTCACTATTTAAAACTGTGCTACTAAAATATCTCTTACCGAATCCAGAGGGAAATTCTCAATGTCTGTAATATAATGAATGCCAATGCCATCGAAAACAGCCAGCAGATACCTCGATTTTACATACGGATTTGGATCACCTTGTTGTGTAAAATAAGCTGTTATGAGCATAAAGAGTTTTTCAAACAGCGGCATAAATTCGTCCCTCATCAACTCAAAAACTTTGGGCTGTAAAACCAAAGAAAAATAGAGCATAAAATATTCAGGGTACTTTTTTAATGCCTCTATGTTGCCATCAATAAAAGCAACAATCTCCTCTTTTTTTATGTGCGATTCATCTTCTACCTGCAAAATGTCAATAAAACCGTTCAGTCCTTCTCCCACTACCAAATGCAACAAAGCTTTCTTGCTTTCAAAATAGTTATACATCAGCCCTTTTGAAATGCCGGCTGCTTTTGCAATCATGCTTACCGAAGTGGATTCGTAACCATGCTCGGCAAATAACTTTAACGCCACTTCCGAAATAAGCCTTATCTTTTCATTACGAATGCTTTCAAACTGCTTTTCTGTCCTTGGACTCATCTTTTTATTATTTTATGACTGAACGTCCGGTCAAAGTTAAAGCTCTTTTTGAAACAACCAACAAAAAAAAGAAAAATGTTTTTCAAAAAAGCCCTGCCTATTTTCATACTTTTGCCAAACACCAAAACAACAATTATGGAACTGAACCTGCAAAAGCCGCTGGCTTTTTTTGATATAGAGGCCACCGGCCTCAATGTTGCCAAAGACAGAATTATTGAAATTAACATTTACAAGGTAAGCCCCAACGGTAAGGAGGAGAGCAAAACCTGGGTGGTAAATCCTGATTACCCCATAGCCGAAGAAGCCACCAAAGTGCATGGTTTTACAGCAGATGACCTGAAAGACAAACCAACTTTTAAACAAGTGGCAAAGGATATAGAACGTTTTCTGCAAAATTGCGATTTGGCAGGATACAACGCCATTAAATACGACATCCCCATGCTGGTAGAAGAGTTTTTGCGTGCGGACGTTGATTTTGACGTTGCCAATCGTCGGTTGATTGACGTGCAAAACATATTTATGAAGATGGAACAACGCACACTTGGTGCCGCTTACAAGTTCTATCTTGATAAAGAGCTTGAAAATGCCCACAGCGCGGAAGCCGATACCAAAGCCACTTACGAAATTTTGAAAGCGCAACTCGACCGGTATCAGGATAGCGATTTTAAAGACAGAGACGGAAACGTATCAAAGCCTGTTCAAAACGACATGGATAAACTTCAGCAGTTTTCGAGTCATCACCGTAATGCCGACCTGATGGGTCAGATTATTTACAACGACAAAAACGAAGAGGTTATCAATTTTGGAAAATACAGAGGAAAAACGGTTAAGGAAGTGTTTAAATCGGATCCCGGCTATTACGGCTGGATAATGAAATCGGATTTCCCGCTGTACACCAAAAAGCTGCTGACGCGGATTAAGTTGAGGATGAAACAGTGAGAGGGGAATATATTTAGAGTTGGCAATGACTTAAAAGGCATAGCGAGAAAACATATAAGTATAGAGG
>WGDP01000090.1 GCA_015493215.1 Bacteroidales bacterium
ATATAGATGTACCGCAGGATCATGCTTTCTTTGCCACCATGTATCATTTTGCCTCCAAGTATAAAGTAAAATATATTTTAACCGGAGGTAACTATTCAACGGAATGCGTCAGAAATCCCATCGAATGGATGTACTACCAGTCTGATTCCATACAATTAAAGGATATTCATAAAAAATTTGGCACACGGCCATTAAAAACTTACCCTGTAACCAATATTTTGTGGCATAAGTTTTATTTACCCTATTTAAAGGGAATTAAAGTTTACAGGCCTTTGGATTATATGCCCTATAATAAAAAAGAGGCCATGCAGTTTCTTATGGATAAGTTTGGTTGGCAACCCTATCCGCAAAAGCATTTTGAATCACGTTTTACAAGGTTTTACGAAAGTTATTGGCTTTATGAACGCTTTGGTTATGATGTGCGTAAGGTACAGTTCTCAAGCCTGATACTAACGGGTCAAATGACAAGGGAAGAGGCCTTGGAAAAATTGAAGGAGCTACCTTATGATAAAGAAAATATCCACCATGAAATAGAATTTGTAGCCAATAAATTGGGTATTTCTGTTGATGAGCTTAACTCATATATGCATATTCCAAAGAAGACATATAAGGACTATAAATCTATGGATAGTATTTATAATGTTGGAGCAAAAGTTATGCGATTAATGGGGTTTGAAAAAGGGGGAAAAAGATGATTTTGGTTATTGATTACGGATGTGGTAATGTAAATGCGTTTGTTAATGCATTTAAGCGGTTAAATATTGCAGTTGCAGTGGCTAAAACGAAAGAAGATATTTTAAAAGCAACAAAAATTATACTTCCCGGTGTAGGTGCTTTTGATCATGTTATGTCCAGTTTTAATGGTTCCGGTTTTCGTGAGGCAGTGGAAAAACGTGTTTTGGAAGATAAGGTACCTGTGTTGGGTATTTGTGCCGGAATGCAAATACTGGCAAATGGAAGTGATGAAGGTAGCGAAAAAGGGTTGGGATGGATTCCTGGTTTTGTCAGAATGTTTGATGTTACCAGCATTAAACATAAACCTAAATTACCCCACATGGGTTGGAATGAGATTACTACTAAGAACGATGTTCTTTTTAATGATATAGATTCGGGGTCCCGGTTTTATTTTGTCCATTCCTACTATTTTGAAGCCGAAGATGATACGTATGTTATTGCAAAAACAAAATATGGTAATGAGTTTGCCGCATCGGTAAACAAGGACAATATTTATGGCGTACAGTTTCACCCGGAAAAGAGTCATGAAAACGGGCAAAAACTATTGTACAATTTCGCAAAACTTTAAAGCATGTTACATCCGAGGATAATACCCTGTTTACTGGTAAAAAATAAAGGACTGGTAAAGACTGTAAAGTTTGGCGATCCCAAGTATGTTGGCGATCCTATCAATGCCGTGAAGATTTTCAATGAAAAATCAGTAGATGAGCTTATGGTCATTGATATTGATGCCACCAAAGAAAAGCGTGAACCGGATTATAAAATGATTGAAAATCTGGCCATGGAATGCCGTATGCCATTATGCTACGGAGGAGGGATTAAAACAAAAGAACAGGCGATGCGTATTTTTAGTCTTGGTGTAGAAAAGATCGCTTTAAGTTCGGCAGCAATAGAAACTCCGGATTTAATCACAGAAATAGCAAAAAGCGTGGGAAACCAAAGTGTAATTGTGGTACTGGATGTTAAGAAAAAAAAGTTTAGTAATAAGTATGATTTATATACTCACAATGGCACAAAAAAAACAGGTTTAAACCCTGTTGAGGTTGCAAAGAAGGTTGAAGAATTAGGGTGTGGGGAAATCGTTATTAACTCCATCGATAACGATGGCGTGATGAAAGGTTATGATATAAACATCATTGATAAAATACGGGAAGCGGTTTCCATTCCCATAACCGTATTGGGTGGAGCCGGAAGCCTCAATGATATTGGAAATATTATCAGTAGATATGGTATTATTGGTGCTGCAGCGGGCAGTCTGTTTGTGTTTAAAGGCAAATACCGAGCTGTTCTGATTAATTATCCCCGCCCTGATGAAAAAATTAAACTTATTGAAGACAATTTAATGTTGGAACAATAATCGTACAATTAAACAAATACATCTTTACGGAAAAGTATCACGCAGAGACCGCTGCGTTCGTCGCGTGAAATATATTAAGAAATAATCCATGAAACAAATCATCCAAGACCTTAAAAAAGGCAATACCATATTAGAAGAAATCCCTGTTCCACAAGTAAAACCTGGCACTGTTTTAATAAAAACTACCCGCAGTCTTGTTTCGTTGGGAACAGAGCGTATGTTGGTGGAATTCGGTAAAGCCAATTTTGTGGAAAAAGCACGCCAGCAACCGGATAAGGTGAAACAGGTGCTGGACAAAATGAGAGCCGAAGGAATCATGCCTACGCTGGAGGCGGTTTTCAATAAGCTGGGCCAACCGTTACCATTGGGTTATTGCAATGTGGGTGTTGTGGAAGAAGTCGGCAATGGGGTAAGCGATTTTAAGGTGGGCGACAGGGTAGCTTCCAACGGTAACCATGCCGAATATGTGGTGGCTGTCTCTTATACACAT
>WGDP01000091.1 GCA_015493215.1 Bacteroidales bacterium
CAAAAATCCTTGTACTGTCAACTTATGGCGAAGAGGAGTTTCTGGCACGGATTATTCAGGCCGGCGCCATGGGATTTTTACTAAAAAACGTGCTAAAGGAAACCCTTTACAACGCCATCAAACTTGTTAACTCGGGTAAAAACTACTTTTCTCCCGAGCTGCTTCCCTACTTTACAAAAAAGGTAATGAATACCGGTGACGATACCGTTGCGCTTACCGAACGTGAACTGGAAGTGCTGCAACTTATCGGCAAAGGGCTGTCAAACGATGAAATTGCACAAAAGCTGTTTATCAGCAAACGTACGGTGGACACACACAAAAACAACCTTGTTTCAAAAACCGGCTCAAAAAATATCGTCAGTCTGCTTATTTATGCCATCAAACACAAACTGATTGATATAGAATTATAAAACGGTTTTAAACAAGTCCACTACTAAAAGCAATATTATGACCACAAAATCAACACTTTTAGCATCAACTTTAATGATGATTGCTTTGTTTCTGTTTTTTTCCGTTGAACAATCATATTCACAAAACAATCAGGCTGACAGCCTGAAACAAATTCTTTCCGTTTCCCAAGAGGACACAAACTATGTAAAAACTTGTCTCGACCTGGCATGGTTATACATGTACAGCGAAACCGATTCGGCTTTTGTGTATGCCAATAAAGGCATCATCGCCGCCAAAAAGATTAACCATCCTTTTATGCTGGCCAACAGCTACAATGCCCTTGGCGTAACCAATATTGTGCAGGGCAGATATGCTAAAGCCATATCAGCCCTAAACAAGGGTGTGGAACTTACCCGCCAGTTACTTGAAAAAGAACCGGAAAGTAGAAAATATAAAAGAAGAATTTTAGCCCTTTATGCCAATATTGGCAACGTACATTATTATAAAGGCGAATATTTAAAAGCCATCGACAACTACATCAAATCATTGAATTACTCCAATCAAATTAATTATACCCCCGGAAAAGCCAACTGTTTAAGCAACATCGGCGCAGCGTATAAGGATTTGCTCAACTTCGATAAAGCATTGGAGTACAACTATAAATCGCTTGCGTTGGCGTTACAAACAAAGGATGACTATTTAATATCGCAAAGCCTTAACAACCTCGGGGCAACCTATTACTCCGTTCCCGATTATGACAGCGCCCGGTACTATTTTACCCAATCGACCAAACGGTTTGAAAAAGAAAACAACGAATACGAGCTTATTAACAGCTATGTTAACATGGGCGATGTTTACAGGCATCTCGGCAGGTTTGATACCGCATTGGTTTATTACAACAAAGCACTAAACATTAGTACAAAGCTGGGGTCAACCGACGGGCTTATAAATGTTTATTATATGCTTGGCGAGTTGTACGATTCCACGCAGCAATATCATAAATCCATTGCTAATTTAAATAAGAGTTTGGAGCTGGCCAGGCAAACAGGTACAAGGCGTTTTATTATGTTGAGCCATGAGATGCTGGCCAAGGTGCATGTAAAACTAAATGAATACAAAGAAGCTTATCATCATTTCTATCAGTCAAGTATCATGCGCGATTCGATTTTTAGCGAAGAACGGGATAAAAGTATTGCCGAGATGGAGACTAAGTTTAGAACCAAGGAAAAAGAAGAAAAGATTCAACTGCTTTTAAAAGAGAATGCACTGAATATTGCAAAAAGCCAAAACAGGCAAATCCTTTTTGTTTCGGTTGTAATAATACTGTTGTTGTTGCTGCTGGCGGTTATTTTGGCATATCTCGCCTATAAAAACAAGCAAAAAGCTGCAAGAAGCCTTTTACAGCAGAAGGCTGAGAAAAAGGTACTTAACGCTGTGGTGCAAACCGAATACAAGGAACGAAAAAGGTTTGCCGAGGAGCTGCACGACTCCATGGGTGCACTGCTATCCACCCTGAAATTGTATGTTAACGAACTGGGTGATACGAGCAACACAGATGAAAAACAAAAACTTCTGAACCGTGCCAATGAGTTATTGGACGAAACCATTGGCAACGCACGCTCCATTTCACACAAAATAATGCCGGCTTCCATCAAAGAGCAGGGTCTCGAATATGCCTTACGGTCGTTAATTGAAAAAATCAATGCTTCGGGTAAAATAGTTGTTGAATTTGAAGCCGTAGGCGTTCAAAAACATTACGAAGAAATGACGGAACTGTC
The DNA here is from genome assembly GCA_015493215.1 of Bacteroidales bacterium. GTDB lineage: Bacteria > Bacteroidota > Bacteroidia > Bacteroidales > F082 > B16-G9. Next base: position 2,169 of record WGDP01000091.1, read on the forward strand.
GATTTACCGTATGCTTTTGGAAATGATAAACAACACCCTTAGGCACGCAGGTGCTTCCAAAATAGAAATCTCACTAATCCACACCAACAGCACTCTTTATCTCACTTATTCCGATAATGGTGTTGGCTTTGACATGAAAAACGCCCTGCAATCAAGTCAGGGTGGCATCGGCCTTGCCAACATCCTGAGCCGGATAGAAATTATTGGTGGCAAATATCAACTTAACAGCAAACCCGGCAAAGGATTTACCGCTGACATTGAAATTCCGGTTTAATATTCCGGTAAAGCCCACGGTGTTTACCGGGTAACGATACCGAGGGTTTGACTTTTCACATCACCTTCCATTCCGAAAAGCTTCTACGCATATTGCCTACATAAAAACAGGCATAATTTGCAGGTAGAATTAGGCATTTCCCTCTTTTGTAGGTGGTTATGCAGGTGTACTTTTGTTGCTGTAAATAATGTACATCCATGTTGCAATACTTTTTAAATAATTTGTTCTACTCTGAAAAAAAGAAAGTCAACGCCATTTTAGCTGAAATTGACAAACTATACCTTTATATAAACCGAAGAGGCCAACTGTACAGCGATTACCATTTTCAGAAAATGTTCCCCAAAAAATACTGGAGATTTTTGAAACACTACACATGGTTAAATAAAATCCAACAAGATAAACTTATCACAGGCTGCCTCAATATTATTCTGTTTTCGGCACACGACTGCATAAGAGGAACAGGAACCGTTATTGAAAAAAATTTTAAAGAGATAGTGAATGCTGTCAATAACTTTCAGCCCGAAACCGATGAACAAACAAAACTGTGGTTTATGGTTAAAGAGGCGTTGATGCTTTGCGAGAAAAAGATGAATTTGGTACAGGATAACAACAAGGAAAACTCAATTTATCAATCCATTACCTGGACCTTAAAACACACCGTATTAAACGAAAACCCCTCATGAAAAATAAAAAATCAAAAGGTAGGAAATTTGGTTTGGCCGGCCTGTTACAAAAGGGTAACGGGTTTGGCCAAAGGGGGGCTGTAAACCGGCAAAAATTAAATTTAATATTTAAATATTTACAATTATGAAAAAGTTTCTATTTATTACAGTGGTATTACTAATGGTTGCAACCTTGGGAAAAGCCCAGGTGGCCATAAACACCGATGGCAGCACTGCCAACACATCTGCCATGCTGGATGTAAAATCTACAACAAAGGGAATGCTTGTTCCCCGCATGACCAAAGCCCAGCGCGATGCCATAAGTTCTCCGGCAACGGGCTTAATTATTTACCAAACCGACAACACTCCCGGTTTCTACTTTTATTCCGGTTCGGCATGGGAGGTGGTTGGTGCCGAAGCAATCTCCATTGATGATTTGAGTGATGGACGCTCCCAAAATAACAATGTATGTTTAGGAATAGAATCTGCTAAGCATGCACACCTTGGCAATGGCTATGAAAATACAGCACTGGGTTATCAAACGCTTTCTTATGTAAATTGGGGCTTCTATAATACTGCCGTGGGTTCGGGTGCTCTTTTATCAGATACCAACGGTTACCAAAATACAGCTATTGGAAGCCTTGCTCTTCAATCAAATAATGGCCATGATAATACGGCTTCCGGTTCCGGCGCACTCTGGAATAATACCTCAGGAAATGGCAATACGGCTTCCGGTTCCGGTGCTCTAAACAACAACACAACAGGCTCTTCCAATGTAGCCGTTGGTATAGATGCTTTATATAAGAATGATAGCATTAGCAACCTTGTTGCCATTGGCGACTCGGCACTTTTCCATAACGGCACAGGGGCTTCAGGCATGCAGGCAACCAAAAACATGGCTGTAGGCTCAAAAGCACTGTATGCAAATACTGTTGGACAGCAAAATACAGCCATCGGTTACAATACACTTTACACCAACGACTCAGGCAGCTACAACACAGCCGTTGGAACTACAGCCCTCTATCAAAACTCTACCGGAAGTAATAATACGGCAACTGGTTTTAGTGCACTAAATAAAAACCAAACCGGTTCTAAAAATGCAGCTTTTGGTTCGAATTCACTAAATGACAATACTACCGGCAGTCAAAACACTGCTGCCGGTTGTTTTGCACTTTCTAGCAACAGTACAGGTGAACACAACGTAGCTGTCGGGTCGTATGCTTCTTTTTTAAATGTTGCGGGTTCAGACAATACAGCCGTGGGGTTTACAGCTTTGCAATCAAACAAGGCAAGTAATAATAGTGCCTTTGGTTCGTGGGCCTTAGCCTCTGATAGCACCGGAAGCCATAACTGCGCATTTGGCAAATATGCCCTTTGGATTAATGGTTCCGGAAATAACAATACTGCAATTGGAGCTGATGCACTTGCTTTAAATACAACTGGTAATAATAACCTTGCTTCCGGAGCCACAGCTCTTTATAATAATACAACAGGACATTCCAATGTAGCGATGGGCATAAGTGCATTGTATAACAACACAGACCGTAGCAACCTTGTTGCCATTGGCGACTCAGCACTTTACAATAATGGTACAGGGGTTTCAGGCATGGAGGCAACCGAAAACACCGCCGTAGGCTCGAAAGCGATGTTTACAAATACTGTTGGTGAACAAAATACAGCCATCGGTTACCATACACTTTACACCAACGACTCGGGTAGTAACAATACAGCCGTTGGAAC
>WGDP01000092.1 GCA_015493215.1 Bacteroidales bacterium
GAAATTTCTTTAATATCCTTGTTGTAATCGCCGGTAGGGTAGAAAACGGGGCCAAAGCCACCGGTTTTATTGGGGTAGTCTAAAAAACCCAGTATAATGGGAACACCGGCTTCCATGGCAATTTGATAAAAACCTTTTTTCCAGTGCCATACCAGTTTTCTTGTTCCTTCGGGTGTAACAACAAGATACATGCTGTCGCGGTGTTTAAATTCGTTAGCAATACGTTCTGAAATATGGGTTCGTTTTGAGCGGTCCACCGGAATTCCACCGGCTTTTTTAAGCAGCCAGCCAAAAGGCGGATTAAAAGCCTCTTTTTTTATCAGCAGGAATATTTTTCTGCCTCGCATCCAAAAGGTTAGCCTTCCAATCCAGAAATCCCACCAGCTGGTATGAGGAGCTGTAATAATAACTGCTTTATTAATTCCGTCAGGCACATCGCCCACTATTTTCCATCCGGCTATCCAAAGCAGAAACTTTGATAACAAACGTAGCATAAAACAAATTTTTTGGCAAATGTATCAAAAAAAATGCCTCCGTTTGGAAGGCATTTTATGAATTGCAGGTTAGCCGGTAAAAGCTACCAGATGTACGCTCTTTTATCTTTAGGAATATATAGTTTGTCTCCCTCTTTTACATTGAAAGCTTTAATAAAGGCATCAATGTTAAAGGGTGGAATATTTACCCTTGCTTCGCCCGGGCTGTGAACATCGGTTTTAAGCCTTTGAGCCATGGCCTTCGGGCGGATGCTTTGGCGCCAAACCTGTGCAAAACCCATGTAAAAACGCTGGTCGGAGGTAAGTCCGTCGATGGGGGCAGGCGTTTTTCCGTTCAAGCTGTTTTGATACGCCTGATAGGAGATGTTCAGGCCTCCTAAATCGGCAATGTTTTCACCGAGAGTAAGCTTGCCGTTAACGTGTAACGAATCTAAAACAACATAGTTGTCGTACAGGGCAACCAGCTTATCGGTTTTTTCTTTGAATGCCTTGGCATCGGCTTCTGTCCACCAGTCATTCAGGTTTCCGTCTTTGTCGTATTGCCTTCCCTGGTCATCAAAGCCATGGGTCATTTCGTGGCCGATAACAACGCCAATTGCACCGTAATTTACGGCATCATCAGCTTCAGGATTAAAGAAAGGCGGTTGTAAAATAGCTGCCGGAAAAACAATTTCGTTGTTGGACGGATTGTAATAGGCATTTACTGTTTGAGGTGTCATTCCCCACTCTTTTTTATCAACAGGTTTGCCTATTTTATTTAAATCGCGGTTAAAGTTAAATGTTCTAACGGCAATGATATTGTCAAAATAGCTGTTGGGGACAATTTCAAGTTTAGTATAATCTCTCCATTTATCAGGATAGCCTATTTTAACGGTAATGGCACCCAATTTTTCAAGTGCTTTCTTTTTTGTTTCATTGGTCATCCAGTCGAGTTTTTTAATTCGTTGGCCAAAGGCGGTACGCAGGTTGTTAACCAATGTTACCATACGCTCTTTTGATGAGGATGGGAAATATTGCTCCACATAAAGCTGGCCAAGGGCTTCGCCAAGTCCGCCCGACACAACATTTAGCACTCGTTTCCACCGTGGTTGCATTTTAGGCTGCCCCGATAAGGTTTTGCCGTAAAAATCGAAATTCTGCTCAACAAAATCTTTACTTAAATAATTGGCCGAAGCATCCAGTAGGTTCCATGTAAGATAGGCTTTCCAGGTGTCAAGGTCGGTTTCGTCCATCAACTTACTAACGCCTTTAAAAAATTTAACCTGACCAACATTTATATCGCCGGGATTCTTTAGCCCAAGTGTTTCAAAAAACAGATTCCAGTCGTATCCCGGAGCTGTTTCTTTTAGCTGGTCTAAACTCATTTTATTGTAGTTTTTAACCGGGTCGCGCTGTTCAACTCGGGTAAACGATACCTGTGCCAGTTTGGTTTCCAGTGCCATAACCGCTTTTGCATCCTTTGCAGCCTGCGTTGCATCATCACCTTTGAGCATAAACATTTTGGTGAGATGATTAACGTACGCTTCGCGAAGTTTTTTGCTCGCTGCATCATCGTTTAAATAATAATCCACATCGGGAAGCCCCAGGCCACCCTGATATAAATTACCAATATTCATGGCGCTGTTGCGTTGGTCGGCTTCTGTAAAAAAGTAAAAAACAGGTGAAATTCCGTAGCGATGCATGGTTGCCATATAGGCAATAACATCTTTTTTAGATGCAAGGTTGTTAATCTTATTAAGTTCCTTTTCGATGGGTTTGATGCCCATTTTTTCAATGGTAACCGTATCCATTCCGCTGTTGTAAAAATCACGAATTTTTTGGGCAATGCTGCCTTTGGGCGCCTCTTGCTCCATGGATACCTTTTTAATTAATGCGCGTAATTTTTTTTGGTTTTGTTCGTACAAAATCGTGAAAGCGCCATATTGGCTGTATTCAGGTGGAACCGGATGCTCTTTAATCCATCCTCCGTTAACATATTCGTAAAAGTTGTTGCCGGGCTTAACAGCAGTGTCCATATTTTTCTTACAGATAGCTTTTTCCATGCCTTTGTTATCTTTACTTTGAGCAAATGCTGAAAATGACGATACCAGTACCAATACCGACATAAATAGAATCTTCTTCATTTTATTAATATTCATTTTTAAATAAGACGGCAAAAGTAGAAAAAGATTTCAAACAATTTTAAATCGTTTGGTTTCTTTAACATAACCATTAAGTCCTTACAGGGTGTGTCTTTCGGGCTGGTTGGTTTCTTGGGGTTGTGAAGGTTAGAAAGCATATCCAATGCCGCCTTCAAATACTATTCCGGAATGATAGCTTATGTCCAAAACTCTTAGTTGATCGCGGGATGGGGAACCTTTGGTGATTGTATAGTTTTCATCATTTAAAAGAATGGAATAACC
>WGDP01000093.1 GCA_015493215.1 Bacteroidales bacterium
AATAATGTGCGTGCTCACCTTTACGTTAAAGGCATGGGAATTAGTTTTAACGACTTCGTTAACCAGCAACTCCAGACACAAAGCCTTCAAAACTCTAAAAACCCCTTTATTAATGCTCCTTTTTATACCCGAAATTAGCCAAACTCAAGAGAAAGGCTACCGGAAGTCCGGTAGCCTTTCTAATGTTTCATTAATGTGTATAAATACTACTGATCCCACCAAACGTGATCCCAGATGGTTACATCAGCCGGAGTATTCGGATTATAAGTAATCGGGTCGGTTGCATAAGGAAATCTCCTTGGAATTTCTTTGCCAGAAGCTGCTGAATTAGGGGTAAGAACAGGAAATCCTGTTCTCCTCCAGTCGTTATAGGCTTCGAAATTATACATCAAAGCAACCCATTTTTCAGTCATAATTCGCTGATACAGGTCATTTCCTGTTAATGCATCAACTTCACCACTAAAGGCAGTAAACCAATCGGCATCAAAAACGCCATACTCATTTAACGAAGCGGAAACAGCCTCTTTTAATGCAGCCTGAGCACCGGCATCATCGCCTGTTTTTGACAGACATTCGGCTTTCATAAACGCAACTTCGGTATAAGTAATAATAGGTGTTTTTGTATCACTTGAAGCAATACCGGGGCCGGGTTCAGATGCACCATCCAATGGCACACCTGCAGGAGCACCTACATAAGATCCGGGAGGATAGGTCACACCATCAACAACTAAAGTATCGGTGATAGGACTAACATAAGCAGTCAAACGAGGGTCGTTTGTGTTTTTTAAGCGATCAACAATTACATCACTAACCCTGACATCACCACGGTCCTGCATAAAGAGGAACAGTGGATTGGCATTGTTACTGTTACCTGCTGCATAATAGTAGTAGGCGCTTCCACTTGCATCACTCATAGCATTATCTAAATAACTTAAAGCAGTAGCATAAGCATCGCTGCTGACTTTTGAGAGATGCAAGGCGTAACGTGCTTTCAATGCATATGCTGCAGCAATCCATTTGTTAACGTCTCCACCAAAAATAATGTCTCCATCCAATGAAAAGACATCATCGGCAGCCGGATTTTTCAACAAATTAATTGCTTCATCGAGCATTGACTGAATGCCTGCGTAGATATCCTGTTGCGAGTCAAATTTAGGGGCTGTATTGTCAGCTCCCTGAAGAGCTTCTGAAAAAGGAATATCTCCCCACAAATCGGATGCATATCCATAAGTGGCTGCGGTAATTATTTTTCCAACTCCCTCAAATTGCGTTGATTTGGTTTCGGGTTGTTGCGACATATCAATAAGTTGCTTGGCATCCATTAAAACACCGGCATACACTTCGCCCCAGGTGTTATTGGCATCACCGGCACGGAAACTGTAAGCTCCTTGGGCTTGTGATTGACGCGAAATACCTGTTAACTGTTGAATCCATAATGAGAGCGTTCGTTGGTCATCATTACTTTGTACAACATTATAAGCAAATCGTGCTTCAATGGTAGGCAATAATAAATCCATGGGCACAACGGTAGGTGCATCCGGATTTATATTCATTTCCGGATCAATCCATTTATTGCACGAGGATAAAACGGCAATAAGTAAAATGAGCAATCCGCCTTTTGATAAAATATTTTGTTTCATGATTTTATACTTTTTTCGTATTTATTAATTCAAATGATAATATTAAAATGCAAAACGAACACCAATTAAATAGGACTTGGTACCGGGCATATCAAAATAGTCCATACCCTGTGCGTTGGATGCACCTAACAAACTTGTTTCAGGATCAACACCTGTATAAGGAGTATTTAACCACAAATTTTTGGCAGTAAAATAGAGTTCAAGGTTTTTAACAAAACTCTCTTTTAGCATATTGTTAAAATTGTATGAAATCGTTAAGTCACGTAAACGAATCCAACTGGCATCTTCCAAATAATCAATGGTTGGGCCTGTAAATCCACTTCCCTCACCATTGGTACGCCAGTTTTGGTCAAGTTTAACAACCATGTCGTTTTTAGGGCTTCCATCGTTGGCGACCAAGTTGCCATCAGCATCATAATGTCCTAAAACACCATCAAATACATAATCATCGTCACGGTTCTCAGTATCACCATGAGCACCAAAGAAATAAAGTGCTCCTTTGGTTCCGTTCCACATCATATTTCCCTGGCGGAAGTCTAATAAAGCATAAACACTAAAATCAAAAATTTTGAAAGTATTGGCAATCCCCATGGTCCAGTCAGGATTAACTTTACCAAGAGGTTTCATAACATAGTCACCAGTGGGGTATCCGGTAGCTTCATCAATAATTACGTTTCCTTTGTCGTCACGAACCCAATCGTATCCATAAATAGTACGATACTCTTCGCCTGCAACGGCACGAATTTGAGGATCCTCAAAACCGCCCAAAAAGATTGCGTCAACATTTTCGGCAAGCGATTCAACAACATTCTTAATTTTTGAAAAGTTAACGTCAATATTCCATGTAAAGGCTTTTGTTTTAACAGGAGTACCATATGCATGAATTTCAAAACCTTTCGACGACATGGAAGCAGCATTTCTATACATGCTTGAGAAACCTGATGAAGGGTCGATATCGATAGGAAGCAGCAAGTCGGTACTGAGGTTATTAAAGTAGGTCAAATCCAATCCTAAACGGTTGTTTAAAAACTTAAGGTTTGTTCCTACTTCAAAGGTACGTGTTTTCTCAGGTTTTAATTCGGTACTGCCCATTACGTTACCATAGCTAAATCCGTTGTAGGTAGCTCCATTAACACTAATGGGGAAATTAACACCGTAAGGAGAAACCCAGCCATCTGAAATGGCACCTTGATAATAATAGTTTGATGTACGGTAGGCAGTAGCATCGTTAGCTGTAATGGCATACGAAGCATAAATTTTCCAGTAAGGAAGAATGTTGTTGTCTTTTAATCCCGGAAGCTCGGTAAGAATGAAACTACCGTTAACCGAAGGATAGAAGAAAGAATTGTTCTTTTCAGGCAACGTGGTTGACCAGTCATTTCTTCCGGTTACATTAAAGTAAAACATCGATTTAAAGTTAAACCCTAAATCAAAGAACAGACCCATCATCCTTTTTTTGAAAGTTGATTCTCCGGTCATGTTGTTGGATGTATTGTTCAGGTTGTAATAATCAGGAATTGATAATCCGTCAGCTTGCCCGTAAACATAATTGTTATAACGTTCCTGCAGGTTCCAGCCCAATGTTAAATACATACTGAAATCTTCGGAGAAATCATGATTTAAATAGGCCAACAGGTCATTGTTGAAATCTCTGTGCAAAGTATTACGTGCCAATACATAACCGGCTGATTTTGTTCTGGATCCTTTTGCAATGTATGATTTAACAAATTCACCATAATAATCGATACCCGGACGCAAAGTAAAATGCAACCAGTCGGTAGCATAATAATCAACCTGGATATTACCGATAAGCCTGTTAACCTGATCTTTCCACAGGTTTTTATTGGCTGTCCAGTAAGGGTTGTCGTAACCACCACCATGACGGTAATTTCTTTGTGATCCGTCAGGTAATTCATAACCGGCAGCATTGTTAAAGGTAGGAGGTGTTCTCATTAATCCAAGCATAACACCGGAAGTATTTGAACCCTGCTGAATTCTGTCGCCACCATTGATAATATAGTTGGCATTTCCGGAAATTTTAAATTTATCGCCAAGCTTGGTAGAACCTGATATTTTAAAAGTATTTCTTCTGACGTGGTTGTTAGGAACCACCCCTTTGTCATCCATATCGGAAGCCGACATAAAGAACGAAGATTTATCGTTTCCACCCGAAAGACTGACGTTATTATTAAAGGTAACACCGGTTTGGAAGAAATTAAAGTGGTCGTAAATATTTACGTCTCCCAATGAAGGGTCAGCATCTGCTTTAGGCACAATGGCACCATCCACATCAAAGTCAGGGTATCCCCAAACACTTGGATCTTTACTGTAACCTGATTCGGAAATTTTAGGACCCCATGAGGCAAAGAAGCCTGAGTACCAATTTCCGTTCCATCCCTGAGCATATTTTTGATTTAACTTGGGAGTTTGGCTGATTTGGCTAAATCTTACTGAAGAGTTAAAATTAACATCTACTTTGTGACTTCCCGTAGCACCACCTTTTTTGGTCGTAATAACAATAACCCCGTTAGCACCGCGAATACCATAAAGAGCAGTAGCTGCACCACCTTTAAGTACACTTACGTTTTTAATGTCATCGGGGTTGATGTCAAGCGCTCTGTTACCGCGAGCTACACCGGCAACATCGCCCGAACCAAATCCGTCGTCGTCAGCAGTTACCGAGTTGTCTATGGGAACCCCATCCACAACAAACAATGGCTGGTTGTTACCGGTAATAGAAGTTGCACCACGAATGGTGATGTAATTTGCACCACCGGCAGCTCCCGATGAACTGGTTACTTCCACACCTGAAACACGTCCTTGTAATGCATTAACAACGTCAGTATTGCCACTCTTGGCAATTTCTTCAGATTTTACATCCTGCACGTTGTATCCAAGGGCTTTTTTCTCCTTGGTCATACCAATGGCCGTTACCACAACCTCGTCAACCATCAGTACATCAGGCTGGAGGGTAACATTAATTTGATTTTGACTACCAATGGCAACCTCCTGGGTTTTCATTCCAATATAAGAAAACACAAGCGTTTTACTGCCTGGTTTTACTGACAAGGAATACTTACCATCAATGTCGGTGGTTGTACCAACAGTAGTACCTTTTACAAGAACTGTAACACCGGGTATTCCGGCTCCATCCTCGGAGCTGGTAACCGTACCATTAATGGTTCTTGTTTGGGCTAACGCAAACTGAATGCCGATAAACGACATGAGCGCCAGCATAAGAGTAAATTTTCTCATAATGATAATTTTGGTTAATGAATAAATAATTTAACAAGTAATTTTCAAATTTTATGTTTTTGGACAATGTCTTTTTATGCTTCTTACCACAATTTATTGAGGCGCACTAAGGGTTACAAAATCCCAGTGCAAGGTAAAAAAAATATTAAAAACCAAAACATATATTTAAAAAAATGTTAATTTTTGAGATAAATTATTGTTTAAAGTTTTGTAGTTGTTAGTATTTAAATCAGGTGTCACAACTATTTTAAAACCGTCCGGACAATAAAT
>WGDP01000094.1 GCA_015493215.1 Bacteroidales bacterium
CTCATCAACCTCGTAGCTCATGGTGCCAAAATTATCGCCTTGTCTGATTTTTTTGGCATAAACACCTGGTTTGTCGTCAATCATCCACAGTTTAACTTTTGTGTCGCCATCAAGTCCTTCCACAACCGTACATTTAAAAGTACCTGCCGGGACCGTAACCGTTTCTTTGCCGGCAATACGAAAAGGGCTTAACTCCTCCAATGGAAAAAAGTAATTGTACATACCCGATAAACCGCCTTTTTGTTTTTCGGAATATTGGCTGGCAGTGCCGTTTTCCATTGAAAAATTGGTAAAGTTTACCGAGGGCTTTTCTTCATCAACTTTTATCTCGGAATAATAGGTCGAGTATTCGAAGGCATTGACATTTGCCAGCAGGGAACCATGACGGTAAACTATCTTTTTTACCCCGTTCAGGTAGTCCACCATCAGCTCAAAATCTCTCCAGGGAAGCTGATCATCGTTGCCATACTCCTCCGGAAAATCATCGTACACAAAATCTAGTTTTTCAATTTTAGTGGCGTTTTCATCTACTTTTGATGCTGATATTAGCTTACCCTTTTTATCGAGCACCAGCTTGTTATCCGTCAGCGCTTTGATGTTAACCTTTCCCCGTAGCAAATGCGAAAATCCCATCACAACCAAAGTATTGTCTTTAGGATAATAGATCCAGGTAGCACGATTTGTTTCAACCGAACCATCGCCGGTGGTAACAATAACAAGGGTGTCAGGTGCTGTAAAACGAAGGAATACGTTTCCATACTCCTCATCTTGAGCCGACCACAATCCCACGAGGTTTGATTTGCTATTGTTAGCAGCAACATCATCCATATTGACTTTGGAATAGTAGAATTTGTTACCATCCTTTAACACCACCATCTCCTTTTTGGTTAGCTTTTCAATTTTGCTTTCGCCGTTAAAATCCTTATCCACTTTTGAACTGGCGACGATGGCCTTTTTCTGTTTATCATATTTCCAGGTTCCCACGGGCATGCCCATCACCACCATGGTGCCGTCGGCATTAAAATCGGTAATAAAATAGGGTTCTTTTACACCATTATTTGTTTCGGCTTTGGTCATCATCCAACTGCCGATAATTTTTTGTTTTTGTGCAAAAACACCTGAGGCCATCAAGACCAGGGTGAATGCTAATAATAATTTTTTCATTTGTAATTGATTAAGGTTCATATATTTAATTTATTCTGTTTTTATGGGTTTGCGGTAAACACCTTTTGTCCGTTAACCCATGTACTTAGTACTTTTATTTTATAAAGCCTGTTCTTCTTTGCTGTCATTAAATCCTCATCAAGTATTACAAAATCGGCAGCTTTTCCTGTTTCTATACTTCCTTTTTGGTTTTCGTCAAAACTTCCTTTGGCAGGCCAGATGGTGATGGAGCGCAATGCCTCCTCGCGACTGAGTGCGTTTTCGGTTTGAAACCCGTTTTTTGGCCATCCTTTCAAATCTTTTCGGGCTACGGCAGCATAAAAGGTTTTTAGCGGGCTGATGTCCTCGATGGGAAAATCGGTACCATTTACCAGCCATCCGTTTTGAAGCATTAAATCGTGATAGGCATAGGCTGTTTTCAGCCTTTTTTGTCCCAGTCGTTCATCGGCCCAGTACATATCGGAGGTGCAGTGTGTGGTTTGTACACTGGGAATAATTGAGTATTTGCCAAAATAGTTAAAATCGTCGGGAGCAATAACCTGAGCATGTTCAATACGCCATCGCCGGTTGTTTTTTCCTTTTAAAAATTTTGCGTAGGTGTGCAGCATTATCCGGTTACCCGAATCGCCAATGGCATGGGTATTTACCTGAAAGCCGGCATCATAAGCCATTTTACACATGGAATCGTAATAGGCAGGTGGATGTAGTCGCAATCCGGTGTTGCCGGGGTCGTCGGAATAGTCTTTTAACAACAGGGCACCCCTTGAACCCAAAGCACCGTCAATATACAATTTAACCGAACTTACTGTCAATCGTTCCTTGTGCCATGGTTTTTGGTTGTAGAAAAAATCAAAATTTTCCCGGTTGGGATTGATCATGGCATAAACGCGCATTTTCAAGATGTTTTGCTGTTGCAGGCTGTCCATTAAAAGGATGTCAGCCTTATCAAGGCCGGCGTCGCTAACGGTTGTCAGGCCAACGGCAAAACAGTCGTTTTGGGCACGGAGCAGGGCATCCGTTTTTTGTTGCCGTGTAAAGGCCGGAATAAAGCTTTTCATGCTGTCGGCGGCATTGTCCACCAGTACGCCGGTGGGTTTGCCATTTTTTAAAACCACCTCTCCTCCGTCAAATTTTGTTTGTGCATTGATGCCGGCAATTTCAAGGGCAACACTATTTGCCAAAACAGCATGGCCGTCAATTCGGGTTAAAACCACCGGTTTATCCGGAAAAACTTTATTTAATAATTTGTTGGTGGGGAAGTCGGTATTTTTCCAGTCATTCTGATCCCATCCTTTTCCCAACAACCAGTCGGGGTGATGACTGTCGTTGTAATCTTTAAGCTTGTTTACAACATCTTTCATGGAGGTTGTGCTTACAAGGTTACAATAGAGCAGCTTCCAGATTCCGTAACCGAGAAAATGGCTGTGCCCATCGTTAAAACCCGGGTAAACAGGTTTTCCACCGGCATCTATCAGTTGGCCGGATTTAAATCGCGATAAAATATCATTGTCGGAACCAACCGCCACAAACCGCCCGTTGTTTACGGCAAAAGCCGTTGCTTTTGAAAAGGCCGAATCGACGGTATAAATATTGGCATGATACACAATTAAATCGGCATGACGGGTTGGCTGGCAGGATACGCTCATACCAAGCAAAGCTATAAAGAAAAAATATATTACGGTTCTTTTCATTTTTATTACGGTTGTAATTTGCAAAACTAACATTTTGTCAGCTAAACCGGCATGGTACAAAAGTTGATTTTACCGGTAATAAAAAGAATAATTATGAGTAAATTTAGCGATATAATAAACGGTAACACCGCTGTGTTAATTGATTTTTCGGCTGAATGGTGTCAGCCATGCAAAATGATGCCACCCATTTTAAAAGAGGTAAAAAAGCAGCTGGGTGATAAAATCAGGATATTAAAAATAGATGTTGACCGAAACCGGGCCATTGCACAAAAATATCAAATTCAAAACGTACCTACGTTGATGGTTTTTAAAAACGGGAAGGTTGTTTTCCGGCAGGCAGGAGTAATTCCCGCTCCGCAGCTGGTTCAAATGGTGAAACCGTATTTGTAGGATTTACCACTACCTGGCTCTTGTTATGCAAATACATTATTGATTTTGTTTCATGGTCTTCTGTTTTTTGTATTGCATGTTGCCAACTGGCTTTATTTCGTTCGTTTCAGTTTTGGAGGGTTTTGTCGAGTATCAAAAACATCGGCAATTTTTATGGTTCCGTTTTGATTGTCTACAGAATAAATCAGTTTGTAGTTTTTGAAAACTAAATATCGATATTCAGTTGCTCTTTGTTTTAATAATTCTTCTTTTTGTCCAATTAGTGGTGATTTTATTAATTTTTTCGTTTCGTTAATAATCTCTCTCACAAGTTTTTTTGCAAATCTTGTACTTACTCTCTTTTCGTAATAATCATAAATTTCGTCAAGTTGAGCTTCGGCAAATTCAGACCAAATAATTTTTAAAATCATTATTCGTATTTGGTTAAAAGTTCAGAATTGCTTTTAAATCGGCTGTTCAGAAAATCTGATTCCGACTGGTCAATTCGCTTATTTAATTCGTCTTGAGTCATTGGTTCAAATATTCGGTCGTCCGTTGCTTTCTTTTCTTTTTTTAATACTTTTTCAAGACGAGAAATTATTTCCTCGCTTTGGATTTTAAGAAATTCTTGTACAAATTCTATTTTTCTTGATTGTAAATCCATAATAATTGACTTTTTTTCAAAGATAAGAAATTTTATTAAAAGGGCTTTTTCATTGCTTGTTGCCAACTAATCAGCAACGATTATTAAATAAGCGATTTAACAGTTTCATAAATACTACCGGAACCGTAACCGCAAATTTCAAAAAGTTTTTGCCGCGAACCGTGCGGAATAAACTTATCGGGAACACCCAATGTGATAACCCGATTTAAAAAATGATGTTCTTCTTTAAATGCCAACACGGCTTCGCCAAGTCCGCCTTTAATAACACCATCTTCAACAGTAATAATATGTTCGTATTCCGAAAAGGCCTCCGTAAGCAACTCCGTATCCAAAGGTTTTAAAAACCGCATGTCAAAATGAGCCGGAAACAGATGTTCTTTTTCCAGTTTCTGTATGGCTTTTGCGGCTAAAATACCGCCATAGCCAAGGGTGACCAACGCTACTTTTTTCCCTGTTTTTAGTTTACGTCCTTTACCTACCTCAACAGCCTTAAAAGAATCTTTCAGTTTTTTTATAGTGCCTCTGTTTTTTGAATATCTTATGGAAAAAGGGCCTTTGCTATATTTTGAAGCCGTGAACATCAAATTTCTCAAATCCTGTTCATCCATTGGAGCCGACACAACCATGTTGGGAATGCTTCGCAGAAAAGCCATGTCGAAAACGCCTTGATGGGTAGCACCATCCTCGCCAACCAATCCTGCCCTGTCAATGGCAAAAACCACCGGTAGTTTTTGTAAGGCTACATCGTGAATAATCTGATCGTAAGCGCGTTGTAAGAAAGTGGAATAAACAACACAAAAGGGTTTTAATCCGGCGGCAGCCAACCCGGACGAAAAGGTTACCGCATGTTGTTCGGCAA
>WGDP01000095.1 GCA_015493215.1 Bacteroidales bacterium
AAAAGAAGATAACACACTTAATATAAAATGATTACATCGTGTTTTTTGTCATCCGGATTACAAATCCGGACGAGCACCTTATGCTTATTTCAACCCTCTCACAGTTTGCAACTGTGAGGCCAAAAATACCTAAGGCTATATAACTCTAAGCTCTTTCAGATTTGAAATCTAAAAGAAGATAACACACTAAATATAAAATGATTACATCGTGTTCTTTGTCATCCGGATTACCCGTCCGAACGTGCCTGTTCGGCACGGGCGGGCAAATCCGGACGAGCTTATGGATTAATCAATAAGCGCTAGCCTCTTTTAGGTTTTACACAACTTGCTCAAAATACCTTTATGTTGCGGAAACTGTTTAAGAAGCTCGCCTTTTGAAGCCATTTCAAAATCATTAAAATCAAAACCGGGGCTGACGGTGCAACCCACAAGTGTGTAACTGCCCAACGGACGTGCTGCAAACCAGCTGCCGGCCGAAATTATCACCTGCGGAACAGAATTGTTTTCCTCATCAAGGCCGAGATAATGGGTTACCTTTTCTCCTGCGGAATTTATTTCAATAATTTCCAACGAATCTCCATCATAAAAATGCCATATCTCATCCGATTTAATTCGATGGAAAGCTGAAAAATCACCCTTCTCCAAAAGGTAATAAATGGCTGTTGAAAAATTTCGTTTATCCGTGAAACGACCGGGCAACGCTTCTGCCGCAACCCGCTCCGGCGAACGATAGGCCTCTTTAAACCAACCCCCTTCGGGATGCGGCTGTAACTCTAATTTTTGTATCCAAAATGCTGAATTTCTATCTCGCATTTTTGCTCTTTTCCAGGTTCTTAACACTCTTTTCTTCGTTAAACACCCAAACCACCCTAAAGGTTACCATGCTATTGTTTTGGTGCATGTCTTGTTTTTGTCCCCCGATGGTTTCCAAAAGTTGGTCTTCGGTTCCCGACCATATGGAAGTTAACGAATAAGCATAACGGATGTCCATTTTCAACTGCCGGTAAATAATAAACCTGAAATTGGCAATACCATCAAAATTATTACGGGCATAGTAGCCATCGTTAATGCTGGTACTGAGGGTTCTGCCGTTCACAATCCATTTAACCCCCACCAGCCGTGAGTAGGAAGCCCCCAATCCGAAGGTATATTTTCCTTTGTCGGTATATTGAATCAGCAAAGGGATTTCGGCATAATTAAGACGTGTAAGATACATGGGTTGAGCACTGTCGGGCTGGCCATATTTTTTATAGGCACCCTTTTGATTGAACAAAATTTCGAACGATGTGGAAAAATTGTGTCCCAACGGAACAATGGCTCCCACACCCAATTGAACACCCGGCTTGTTAAATTTAAACATCCCGTTGTTAACGCGGTCGCCTTCCACTTTACTGAAATTAAACCCTCCAATCACCTCACCCTGAATAATTTGAGCTTTCGATGTAATAGACAGAAGAGCTATAAAAATAAATAGTAAACCTAATACTTTTTTTGGCATCTTTTTTTGTTTAGTTGCATAACGCAAAAGTAATGTATTAATTGCTTTGTTGACGGTTGATATACCCTCTTAACAAACATCCCTACAGCTTACCGTGATATTTTTCCATCTCGTGTTTCATCCACTCTTTGGCTGTATCTGCCATTTTCTGAACAGACTTAAGATCAACACTGTCGCCCTGTTTTGTTATGGGATTTGAAGGATAGATGGGTTCGCCAATAACAGTTTTTATGGTAAGTATGTTTTTAGAAATCTGCTTACCAAAAAAGGTGCGCGGTTTAAAAAGGTGAACCATGGGCAGCACCGGACAATTGGCATGATGTGCCAGATAAAAAGCACCCCTTTGAAAATAGTCGATTCCCTGATAAAGATGCCACAGCTCGGCTTCGGGAAAGAAGTGAACAATTTTACCATCGTTAACAGCCTCTGAAACAGGCTTTATTATCTGCTTTATGCCAAACAGCCCGTCGGGAATGGGAAACCCTTTTAACATACGAAACATCTTACGGTAATAGGGTGCTTCAAAGTTGCGTTGAACGGAGGCATACCAGGCGCTGCGAGGCCTTAGAGCCAGACCGGTTAATACTGTGTCGAAAATATGACAGTGGTTGGCAACGGTGATAAATCCTTTTTTCTTTAGCGATTTAAGATTTTTTTTGCCCTCAATACGATGCCTGCAAACAATGTTAAAAAACCCTACACCAAGAAATAATGCAAATACAGCATAGGTAAGCGATGAGTAAATCTTGTACCAAAGGTCGGTTCTTATAAACACATAGTCAGGCGGAATGTTCATGGGGTAAACAACCTCCATGGGTACCTGTTGCTCGCGTACTTTACCTTTTGTCATTTTATCAGGTGCGTTTGGTTGCCAAAATATACTCTTTAGGCGGACGTGTGGGATTTACAATGTCCTTTACAAAAGCTTCGTACTCGTTTACCGAACGGTCGAAGCGGTAATATTCCGCTTCTGCCAATACCTTTGCTTTCATCTCTTTGCTTCTGAGTTCATCGCGATGCTCATACCAATAGTCAATTTTTTTTGCCAAATCTTCGGCATCATCCGACTTAAACAAAAACCTGTCATCCAACGCAAACTGCGAAGCGGCCGAATATTTCGAGTCGCTAATTAAACAGGGTAATCCGCACCCCAACGCTTCCGAAGTTGACAGGCTTTCAAGTTCCACAATGGAGCCATGCACATACATGTCGGCAGTATTTAAAAAACGCAGTTTGTCTTCAAAACTGATGTATTCAATATAAGGTTTCACAGGAAGCGCTTTACCTGCTTCTTTAAGTACTTCGGTACGTTCACCTCTGCCCGCCAAAATAAGCTGAATATCTTCCTTATATTTAGAAAGTTTAACCCCTTCGATAAGCAGCTTTTGCCGTTTTTCGTCGGCATGTCTTCCAACGTTAATTAAAACCAGTTTGTTGCCAAACCAATCGGGTCTATCATAGTTACCGGGTACATATTCTACCGGTATCCCGTTTGAAATATAGTTATGATGTGCTTTTACCCCTTCGGACATAAGCAGCTCAGAAGCAAACTTAGAGGGGCTGACAATGGTATCAACGCGGTTAAACAAAAAATATTTAAAGCTGAACCAGAGAAACCTTTCCAACAGTTTACTGGTTTTTCCCAGGGCAGCCATGATATTCTGCGGCTGCACATGAAAAGCACCCACCACGGGAATATTCATTTTTTTGGCTGCTTTAACAACTCCTTTGGCCATTAAAAACGGAAACTGAACCTGTACAATATCTGCTCCTTCCATGGCCTTTTTAAAAACTTTCTGATCGTTTTTGCCAAACAGAAAAGTCATGTTCTCCTGAGCTTCTTCTGCACCCGGAAGTACAAACCCGGGAATTTTATAAAAATTCGTGTCGTCAGGGTTTTCGTGAATGGCTGCCACAATTCTTATTTCGTGGCCTCTTTTTTTCAGCTCTTCAACCAAACGCTTGGTGGCAATGGTTCCTCCGTTGGCGTCGTTGTACGAATCAATGGCAAAAACAATAATCATCGGTTTTGTTTTTTGGTTTCTAAAAAATAATTGACAAATGTAGCAAAAAAGGAATAGGGTTTATTGGGAAAATCAGGGGCTTTTTTCAAGCAGTTTTTTCATCCGTGCTACGCCTTTATCCGCCTTATCACCAAGATATTCGTAATAGTCGCTGTCGTAAAGGCCGGATGATTGTTTATAAAACGATTTTGCTTTTTCGTAAAGGCCCTGCTTTTCGTAAATATTACCAAGGTACAACGCAGCCGCACAGGCAAAATAGTAATCTTCGTCTGCACCATGGCTGAGCACCCATTCAAGATAAGATTTTGCCTGCTCAAAATGATTTTGCTTTATCTCAAACCTTCCCATCAGTAAATTATACTCCAACTGATAAGGCAAGCCGGTTTTGTGCTCATCTTCATAACTTTTAATGGCTCGTTTAAACCGGTTAAGATATCCTCCATCAAGCAATAGTCTGGCTTTTGCCAATTCAATATCGGGCTCGTAGTCCAGCGAAGCATCGTAAAGGGCCTCCCTGTCGCGTTCATTAATTTCGTTACCGTTGTTTATAACTTCACGGCAAAGTGTATGGTATTTTTCCCTGTTGCCTTTAATAAGATAAGTAAGCGCAAGGTTATAAGTCATCTCCTTGTAGTACTCCGGCTTTTTAAGGTGTGCCAAATAATTGTTAATGTATTTTGCGGCATCCTCGTCTAGTTTACGTAGCAGAACCTTTCCTTTTAAATAGTTATAAATAAGATTGGCATAAGCGCTGTTGTTGCTATCGAGTTCGTGCAAGGTGGTAAGCGCCTGCTCGTTGTGGCCTGTCCTGTATGCAATATTTGCCCTGAAATATTGATGGATATATAGGTTTCTGATATTGGTGTCGAGTGTTTGTGTAAACCGATACACCATTTCGGGGGTTTTGTTAATTTTTGCTGTGAAGATAATGAACAACGCTGCTTCGGCATTGATGCCCCTGATATTTTTTTGCGTTTGATACAGGCTGTCAAGCAGTTTTACCCCATAATCAAAGTCGGATGTAACGCCAAAAAACGAAACAGCCCACTTTACAAAAGGAGGCATGTTCGACATGGCCACATTAAAAAATCCGTCAAGTTTGCGACCGGGTTTAAAATCGGGGTACATCTCAAGATTCTGATAAACTTCTCTGTATGCATTGTAAGCGTTTTTCATTCCGCTAAACTGCGAGCCATGGATAATTTTGAACACCGCAACCTGTAAATCCATTTCCGATTTACAAAACAGATAGTAAGGCGAATCCTCATATTTACCATCCATTATTTTACGTTTTGCTTCAAAATTATCGAGAAAAGCTTCGTACTCTTTATCATCCGAATTGATTAGCAACCCGTACGCATCACAAGTTTGATCGAGGTAATACACATAGTAATTTTCAGGATGCTGTGCCAGCTCTTTTTGTAACAGCTGTTTGGCTTCGTCAATTTTCAAATCCATTAAAAGCATCCAGGCGGATTGAATGTTATTGTTTACCTGATATTGTGCCCTTACAGCATTAAAAGCTATCAAAAAAATCAACCATACCAATAACACCCTCTTCATTTGTTTTATTTTTACAAGCAAAGATAGTTTTTATTGGAGCTGATTTTGTTTGAAATCAAAATTAGTATTATGCCATTTTCTTAACCTGAAAAGCGGTAAAGCCAATTATCAGTATCAATCCTAAATAAACCGCCCAATCAGAAACAGGAACCGGTTGTGTTGAATTTCCAAATGCTATATTGTCAGCACCAATCCCTGTTGGTGCTATCAGACGGATTTCACCAATCGGCGTGTCGGATTTAACACCCCAAAAAACACCAGAAACACTGGTGGCAGCAGTGACAGAACCTAATAAATTACCGCTGGCATCATATATTTCAATGGTACACTGAGTGCCTCCTGTAAAATCAACCGCATCCAGACCAATCGAATTTACAGCAGGGCTAAATAAATACTGTGCACTATTTCCTAAATAGTTGGGTAGTGCAACTTTACTGGGACTTCCAAAGGCTCCAACACCTAAAACTATAAGGTCAGTGGGCCAAGTGCCAATCGAGTTGATTTGAATGCCCTGTAATATTGAACCTGCTGTAAAAACAGTGTTATTTGTAAATTGATCTAAATGGCCCGAAATTCCAACATGTGTTCCGGGTGCAACAAGAGCATTCTCGAAATCCTCAACAGGCAAACCCAGATTTTCCAAATCAAATAAAGTACGGCTGGAATAATAAGTAAGACTCATGGGAGCCCTCAACGAATTATCATCGTTAATTTTAACAGGCACCAAAGCCACATTTTCGTAATGTTTATTGGAATAATCACCGGAAGCAGCAATATCGGTTAATGATAAAAACGTGCTTTTAACGGTTTCATGCCTGTTATAGCCTGAGTTTTGTTCATTAACTACATTTAATTGATTGGTTGGTTGCGCGATGGTGAAAAAGACGAGGCAACTTAATAATAGTGTAAGTGTTCTTTTCATAGGAAAAAGTATTATTTATAATAATTATATATTGTGCAATAATAAACAAACAACTAATCGATAATGTTATGATATATAACACATAATACAACATTCGACATGTCAAGAATATTACAGGTAATGATATCAAACAAATAATCAGCACATTTACTTTTAATACGAATTCATATAACTTTCCAAACAACCATTAAATGATGATATATGTCATACATTGTGGTTTTATTTCGTATGTTTGAAATTCAATTTATTAAGGTAATATCATGAAAAAATTTACATTTCTTTTATTGTTTGCACTGGTTTTGGGAACGGTTTCGTTAAATGCCGGAAATGTGCTTGACAACGGCAAAACAAGCCTGGTCATCATCCAAAATAAGGAGGGCTATTTTGTCGCCGAAAATCTGGTGGGAAAAATTACAAGCCGCCCGGTTAAAACGCTTCAGGGCGATTTTGTAAGGCTAACCATCCCCGGCTACACCAAAAGTAATAAGCTTGGTGTTCCGGAAGTTCCTGAGAAGCACAGGCTTATTGAAGTTCCGCTGAATGCTCGTCCAAAGGTGGTTATATTATCGAAGGTGGTTAAAGAAATTAACCTCGCCGACCTTGGTATTACCCGGCCTTTGATGCCGGCTCAGCCTCCTCAACCCAAATCGGGTATTGCTCCCCCGTTTGCCTATCAAAAAGCGGCTTACGATGTAAACAGCTTTTCGAACGATCCGCTGGTTACAGTTGATGTATTGGGCATTATGCGGTCGGTTCAACTGGGCAGGCTTACCATTCATCCGGTAAGCTACAATCCCGTTACCAATACGATTCATGTGGTTGAATCGTTGGAATTTAAAGTTGTTTTTGAGAATGCCGACGAGGCTGCTACAAAAGCATTAAAAGAAAAATATTACTCTCCCTATTTTACGGGATTGTATCAATCCCTTTTCAATTACCGTCCTGTTTCCTCGCGGTCGAATCTAACTCAGTATCCGGTTAAATATGCCATCGTTTCCGACAGGATGTTTGAAGCGCAGCTGGCACCGTTTATTGCATGGAAGCAACGGAAAGGCTTTACTGTGGAGGTAGCCTATACCGATGTTATAGGCAACACTACTGCCGATATTAAAGCCTGGCTTCAATCGTTGTATGATGCAGGTACTCCCGAAGATCCGGCACCTTCATTTGCGCTCTTTGTTGGCGATATTGAGCAGGTGGCTGTATGGAACAATGGAAACGGTGTTACCGACCGAAACTCATGTGAATTTACAGGCGACCTGTATCCTGATATGTATTACGGACGTTTTTCAGCTCAAACTACCGACCAGTTGCAGCCTTACATTGATAAGACACTGCAATATGAGCAATACGCCATGCCGGTTACCACCTTTTTGGATACCGTGGTAATGATTGCCGGGATGGACAGCGGCCACGGCCACGATTGGGGTAACGGACAGATAAACTACGGTACCATAAACTATTTTAACGATGCCCACGATATTTATTCCAATACTTACCTTTATCCCGGCTCGGGGAGCCAAAGCGCAACCATCATCCAAAACATTAGCGATGGCGTAAGCTTTGCAAACTATACTGCACACGGCAGTCCCAGCGGCTGGGCTGACCCTTCGTTTACCATTAGTGATATTCCAAGCCTTCAAAACGATGGAAAGTACGGTTTGTTAATCGGTAACTGCTGCTCTACCAGCGAGTATCAGGTGTCGGAGTGTTTTGCCGAGGCCTTGCTGAGAGCAGAAAACAAAGGCGCTGTCGGCTATATTGGCGGATCAAATTCAACCTATTGGGATGAAGACTACTACTTTGGTGTTGGCGACGGAACCATCAGCGAAAATCCCCCACCCTACGAAGAAACCACGTTGGGAAACTACGACAGAGCCTGGCACGACCATGGCGAAGCATGGGGCGACTGGTTTACCACCATGGATCAGCATGTGGCGGCAGGCAACCTTGCTGTTACCGAAAGCGGCTCTTCGGCCGAAACCTACTATTGGGACATTTACAACCTTATGGGTGACCCTTCATTAATGGTGTATTACTCTGTTCCCGAAGCAAATCCCGTAACCCACGATCAGTTTGTTATGATTGGCGTAGGAACCTTCGAGGTACATGCTGCTCCTCATTCGTATGTAGCCCTTAACGATAACGGCGTTTTAAAAGCGGCAGCACTTGCCGATGAAAATGGCGATGCCACCCTTACTTTCGACCCCTTTACCATTCCCGGTACGGTGGAATTGATTGTTACAGCACAAAATTATCAACCCTGGATTGAAAATGTGCAGGTTTTTGCACCCAATGGCCCCTTTTGCGTTTATCAAAGTCACACGTATAACGACGATTCCCTTGGAAACGGTAACAACAATCCCGAATTTAACGAAAATGTTTTCATCAACCTTACCATGGCTAACTACGGAAACGACACCGCTTATCAGGTAGAAGTGAAACTTAGCTCCGCTGATGGGTATATTACGGTGATTGATTCAACCGATATGTACGACACCATGGCTGTAAATCAAACCGTAACACGTAACAACGGATATCTTATAAAACTGGCTGACAATGTGCCCGATCAGCATGAAATCAATATGAATGTTTTGGCTACGGATGAAAATGATTCAAGCTGGCAAAGTCAGTTTGTTATTACGGCCTATGCTCCTGATGTTAAAGCCGATGAGTTAATTGTTGACGACAGTCAAAACGGAAATAACAACGGAAGGCTGGATCCGGGCGAAGATGCCATTATAAAACTGAAGGTGATAAACAACGGCCACTGTGTTGCCAACAATGTTAATGTGAGTATGATTGCCTACAATGCGTACGTAGATGTGCTAAGTGGCGATACCTTATTAACATCGGTGGGTACGTTGGGGGCCTATTATCCTCAGTTTAATGTCCATGTTAAAAACGATGCTCCCGAAGGTATTTTTGCCGAAATGCACAGCAAGATTGTTTTTGGAGGATACGATGTTACCAATGTTTTTTATCCTAAAATCGGAATCCTGATGGAGGACTGGGAAACAGGCGACTTTTCTAAATTTAACTGGCAAACCGATGGGAATCAACCATGGAAAATCAATTCCCAATATCCGTACGATGGCTTTTACGATGCCGAATCGGGTGACATTACCAACAACCAGACTTCGGCATTACACATTCAATATCAGGTAATGGGTAATGACTCAATTTCTTTCTGGAGAAAAGTTTCCAGTGAAGAAGATTTTGATTTTATGAACTTTTATATTGACGGAACGCTTGTGGAACAGTGGTCGGGGAGAACGGAAGGCTGGCGCAGACAAGCCTATGCCGTAACACCCGGCATGCATGAGTTTAAATGGACTTATGAAAAAGATTACGCAGGCTCCGACGGTGCGGATAAAGCCTGGATTGACGATATAGAACTGCCAACCATGATGATGACGACTATTTTTGCCGGGCCTGATGCTGAAAGTTGCGAAGGTGCAGATTTTCAATGTCAGGGAACGGCTACCAACTTCGATACGCTCTTTTGGACAACTTCCGGAACGGGTACCTTTGCCAATGGCAATACTTTTAATGCGCTATATACCCCTTCGGAAGATGATATTAAAGCCGGACAGGTATTGCTCAGCTTTAATCAGTACGATGTGGACGGTTATTTTGCCTCCGACACCATGCAGCTCTCTTTTAACCTTTTACCCGGCATTCCGGATATGCCTGTGGGACCCGAATTAATTGACCTGAACCAG
>WGDP01000096.1 GCA_015493215.1 Bacteroidales bacterium
ATACCGGCCCGATAAGCCAATTCTGCACCAACGACAAAAGCAGTACTTTGCGGTTACGGAACACATCTTTTAGCTCTTCGTATTTTACCTTGGCCAAAGGCGGATACATCATAATTATCAGGCCGATGGCAATGGGAATATTGGTAGTTCCGCGACTCAAGCCATTCCAAAACCCGGCAACAGAGGGAAAAAAGTAGCCCATACCAACACCCGTCAACATGGCCAGAAATATCCATAAGGTAAGATACCGATCCAGAAAATTAAGTTTAACCTTGCTGTTCATTGCGAATATTTTCGAGATAAAATTTTAAAAAATCTCTTTCTATTTCATCACGGATACGTTTAAATTCGGCAAGCACATATTCCTCTGTCCCCGTGGCTTCGGCCGGATCGTCAAAGCCAATGTGCAGCCGATGTTTAACTTCACCGGCAAACATGGGACAGCTCTCCTTAGCACCCCCGCAAACGGTTATTACGTAGTCAAAAGGTTCATCAAGAAACTCAGAAACATTTTTCGGATAGCCGTTGCTGATGTCGATACCTTTTTCCTTCATTACCTGAATGGCTTTGGGGTGTACGCGTTCCGAAGGTTCGGTTCCGGCAGAAACCACCTCCAAAGATGCATCAAACGACTTTAAAAAACCTTCGGCCATTTGGCTCCTACAGCTGTTGCCGGTACATAAAACCAATATTTTGGTGCTTCTGTTATTTGTCATGTTTAATTATTTAACATCGTAAATATACGATGATTAAGTATAAATTTTTTTAAATTTTACATGAATTACTATCCATATTAATGTCGAAAAATTCGCAAAACAGTTCTTTTGCTTTTTGCCAGTTTTGGTGATGGATGCAGTATTTTACTTTTGGCGGATTTATTTCACCGGTAATAAGGCCTGCATCTTTAAGTTCTTTTAAATGTTGCGAAATGGTTGATTGTGCCAATGGAAGGTAATCCATCAAATCGCCTGTATGGCAATACGACTGCTCACTTAAGTACTTGATAATCTTAATCCTTGTGGGGTGACCCAACGCTTTCGCAAAGCGAGCCAGTGCTTCGGTTTCTTGTAAATAGTCAATATTTGTTTTGCTTCTCTTCATATTGTAATTGTTCATCGCAAATTAACGATGTTTATTTCAATAAACCAAATTTTTTTACCCCGAATACACGAATAACAATTATAAATACCTAACTGGCCACCTTAAGTTTCGACACGTTTGCCTGCCCAAACTTTTCTTCAGCGTAGCGGCGGGTAACTCTAAAGGTTTTTCTGTTCTTTTTATCCGAAGGCAACTCAAACATGGCATCCATTAAAATGGCTTCCAATATTGAGCGTAAACCCCTTGCTCCGAGTTTAAACTCAATGGACTTTTCAACAATAAAGTCATACACCGACTTCTCGAAGGTAAGTTTGATGCCATCCATTTCAAAAAGCTTCTCAAACTGCTTAATCAGTGCATTTTTAGGTTCCAAAAGTATTTTTCTCAAGGCAGCCTCATCCAACGGATTTAGATAGGTAAGGATAGGGAGTCGGCCTACTATTTCAGGAATAAGGCCAAACTTTTTCAGGTCGGCGGGCGAGATGTACTGCAACAGATTTTCTTTATCAACCTCATCATCTTTGTGGCCTGCAAAAGAGTATCCTACCACCGAAGTACGTAACCGCGCGGCAATGATACGTTCGATGCCCTGAAAAGCACCACCGGCAACAAACAGAATATTTTTTGTGTTTACCTGAATCATTTTTTGCTCGGGATGTTTACGGCCACCCTGCGGAGGCACATTCACGATGGTTCCTTCCAACAGTTTAAGCATGGCCTGCTGCACCCCTTCGCCCGAAACATCGCGTGTAATGGAAGGGTTGTCGCTTTTACGGGCGATTTTATCAATTTCATCAATAAAAATAATGCCACGCTCGGCAGCTTCCACATTGTAATCGGCAGCTTGAAGCAATCTGCTTAAAATACTTTCCACATCTTCGCCCACATAGCCCGCTTCGGTTAAAACGGTGGCATCGGCAATGGCAAACGGAACATGCAACATGCGGGCAATGGTTCGTGCCAGCAAGGTTTTTCCGGTGCCTGTTTCACCAACCAAAATAATATTGGATTTATCAATTTCCACCTCTGTGGCCATTGCATCGTGGCCAATACGTTTGTAGTGGTTATAAACGGCAACCGAAAGAATTTTTTTTGCCTGCTCCTGCCCTATCACATACTGGTCGAGAAAGGCTTTTATTTCAGCCGGAGTTTTCATTGTATCGAGCGAAGGCATATCAAAACCTTTGCCTTTCGATTTGAATTCCTCTTTAACTATCTGATAAGCCTGATCAACACATTCGTTACAAATATGCCCGCTAAGCCCTGAAATAAGCAATCCTACTTCCGATTGAGGCCTGCCACAAAAGGAGCAGTGCTGTTCTTTAATATTTTTTTTTGCCATTTTTTTGTGTCGGTATTTGCTTGCAAAAGTACTAAAAGAAATTGCCATCTATAAACCCTTTTTTATTGATGATAAGCCGGTGGCTTTTCATGGGTTTACAGATGGCAATTTTAAAAATGTATTTTTATTTTGTTTTTTTTCTTACAAGAATTTCATCAATCATTCCATATTCTTTGGCTTCTTTGGCTGTCATCCAGTAGTCGCGGTCGGAATCTTTCCAGACTTTTTTATAGGTTTGTCCCGAGTGTTTTGAAATAACCTCGTAAAGTTCTTTTTTGAGCTTTGATATTTCACGGGCAGTAATTTCGATGTCGGAAGCCTGACCTTGTGCACCGCCCATGGGTTGATGAATCAACACGCGGGAGTGAGTAAGTGCGGTTCGTTTACCCTTTTCGCCGGCACACAACAAAACGGCACCCATTGAAGCTGCCATGCCGGTACAAATGGTAGCCACATCAGGTTGAATATATTGCATGGTATCGTAAATGCCAAGTCCGGCATATACCGAACCACCCGGTGTATTTAAATAAATCTGAATGTCACGCTTCGGGTCGTTGGATTCCAAAAACAGAAGCTGTGCCTGGATAATGTTGGCCACATAATCGTCGATGGGAACCCCCAAAAAGATGATTCTGTCCATCATCAATCGCGAAAAGACATCCATTTGCGCCACATTAAGCTGACGTTCTTCAATAATGGTTGGTGAAATATAACTGCCGTAAGCCGAGTTGTAGCGGTCAAGCGTAAGACTACTGATACCCATGTGGCCTGTGGCAAATTTTCTGAATTCTTTACTACTGTTCATAAAGGAGTTATTTTGCAGGTTAAATATTCTTCAAAAGTATATAAAAGAATGTTCTCTTTTATGCCTTCTGCATTATCTCCATGAATTTTTCAGGTGTAACAACTTCTTCTTTGGACTTTACATTCTCTTTGAAAACAATACCCAGTTTTTCGTCCATTAACTCGCTGTATATTTTTTGTCCTTCTTCTTTGTTACTCAATATCTGATCGACAATTTGCTCAACCTGGGGATTGGAGTTTTCTTTACCCTGAATTTGGAAATAAGCCCTCACCTTATCGCGAACCTCTTCGTTGTCAACTGTGAGTTTATCGCCAAACTGCGCTCTTAATTTTTCTTCAACCAGCTGCCATTTAAACGATTTGGCATAGCTTTCATACTGACCTTCCAACTGCTCTTTGGTAATTTTACCCTGATTGCTGTCGAGCAGCCAGCGTTTTAAAAATTCATCCGGTAATTCGATGTTGCTATCTTCAATTAGCTTGGTAATAACATCGCCGGTAAACTGACGGTCGGAGTCTTTGGCGTAATGCTCTTCAAGGTCTTTTTTAATGCGTGCTTTAAAGTCTTCAATTGTCTTAATATCATCTGAAGGATACACCTTTTTAAAAGTATCTTCGTTAAGTTCGGCATCTTTATGGCGAATAACCTCGGAAATTGTAAACTGATAATCAGCTTTTAAAGCATCTTCCGAAACATCCTCACCCAACAGTGCTTTTACTTTTGGCTCATCCTTAAAAGCATTTAGCGGATTAAATTTCACCACAGCTCCGGCTGCTTTTCCGTAAAACTTTTTCTGAATGGTTTTCAGTTTCAGGTCGTCAATTCTGAAATAGCCGTCGTGTTCAACACCGCCTTCAACCACTTCGCCATTTTCGTCAAGTTGTACGAATTTTCCCTGAACGCCATCGCCTTCTTCAGCTTTTTCGGGATGTTCTTCTTCGCCGAAACGGGTTTTAATATCGTTGAGTGCGTTTTCAATTTCTTTGTCGGTAACTTCAATTTTATAGTAAGGTACTTCAAAGCCCTCTTTTTTCAGGTCAACGTCAAACTCGGGGGCAATGCCAATATCGAAAAAGAAATCGAGTTCATCACTGGCGTTAAAATCGATGGGTTTGGTTTTTTCCATATTGGGCAGCGGATATCCCAGTGCATTGATTTTGTTTTGATCAATAAAGCCGTTCAAAGCTTCGGATACGGCTTTGTTAACCTCATCGGCAGTAACCTGCTGGCCATACATTTTTTTTATCATGCCCATGGGCACCATTCCGGGGCGAAAACCCGGCATGTTGGCTTTTTTACGATAATCTTTTAACGTTTGGTTAACTCTTTCAATGTAATCTTCTTTGTTAAGATTAATATGAATAATGGCTTGAAGATTGCCATTGGGTTCCTGAGTAATATTCATAAATTAATGTTTAAAAAAAGTGCGGGTGAAGGGACTCGAACCCCCACGCCTTGCGGCACCAGATCCTAAGTCTGGCGCGTCTACCAATTTCGCCACACCCGCAACGGTTTAGCTATTTAAAAATCGGGCTGCAAAGATACTATTTTTTTATTCTGTAAATAATTTTTTTTAAGGACGTTTTTATTAGGGTTGAAAAACCTAAAAAAAGAGCTTTATGGTGGAGCAGAGTGATGCAAATACTTAATACAGCTATAGGATATATGTGCGGTATGTGACAGGCATGAATCGGTTTAGCACCCTGAAAGAATAATTTCTTATTAGATATTGAAAACCTCTACTGCACATTAAATCTCCTTACAACAGGCTCATTATGTGCATCTACAATCTCAATTGCTACTTCGTATTCGCCTTTTGGCCATCCGTTGTTTGGTTTTGACAGGCTCGAATGTAAATCGAGCGGACTGCTATTGTTTCCTGAATTTAGCTCAACCTCGTCAATACTTATTTTCTTCTGTCCCAAATAATACCATGAAAATTTAACCCTGGTATTTTCAGGTGCATTTTTTAATGTGCAGGTAACATTAATTTCCGGAGTTTCGGTTGAAAAGTCAGGATTGTCAGATTCGCACCGGTTGTTGTAAATTTGAGCACATATTTTTACATTGGTTATATGTGCTGTTGTTACCGAAAAGTTACATTGAGAAAACAAAACGAGCATTGCCATTGTGAAGGATGTTATTGTTGCGTATTTCATAATTTTAATACAATGCGGTTTGCGGTGCAGGGTGCGTTTTTTTAATTTAGCTCAAAGATAGTGACCGTTACAGCATTATTCCAAACAAATAATTTATTCGTTGTAAATTACTTATTATTTGCAGATGTTTGGTTATTATTTGTAATGTTTGGCGGTTGTCGATGCACAGTTGCAAACTGTGCAAGGCTAAATGTGGTGTTTGGCGGTTGTTGCGCACAGTTGCAAACTGTGGGAAGCTGAATGTGGGGATAAATATTAGCAGGCAGGCTCACAGTTACAAACTGTGAGCAGAGGAGTACAATAGCCTAATGTAATAGTGCACAGTTACAAACTGTGAGCAGAGGGGTGCAATAGCCAAATATGATTGTGCACAGTTGCAAACTGTGCGTTAAATCCAAACTCAAGGCACAGTTGCAAACTGTGCGAAAGCTTTATGAGTGTGGTTGCTCACAGTTGCAAACTGTGAGCAGAAAGTAATTTAATTACAAACTGCAAGCTAAGTAATTGCGTTTAGAGCTTGTATAAAGAGTTGTTTTTTTCGGAGCGAAACTGGTAGCCGCTCTCCGGTGCTTAACAAAACCATGCCGTTTCCTTTTTTTTCTACCGATTCAACATATCGCATATTAATAAGGTGCGATTGGTGAATTCTGAAAAACCCGTAAGCCGACAACAGCTCTTCAAATGTTTTCAGGGTTTTTGAAGTGGTTATTTTTTTATCACCCAAAATATAAATGTCAGTATAATTATCACTTGCTTCGCAATGAATCAGGTTTTTAACCTCTACCACAAAAATTCTGTCGCTGGTATTTAGTATCAATTTCTTTTCCTGATCAATATTATTGAAGTTATGTACGCAAGTGTCGATTTGCAAGCTAAGTTGCTCTTCATCTTCAAGTGCTGCACGAACCTTGTTAACCGCCTGCCTGATTTCTTTAGGCTTAAGCGGCTTTAGCAAATAATCCAGGGCACTTAGCTTAATGGCTTTTAATGCATATTGATCGTGGGCAGTGGTAAAAACCAGTTTAAACTTACGGTTGCTAAGTTTGTTAAGCAAATCGAATCCGGTACCGTCGGTTAACTGAACGTCAAGAAATACCAAATCAGGAGCAGCCGTTTTTAACAACTTAACGCCCTCTTTTACCGATTCTGCAGTACCTACAACTTCAACATCGGGACTGTATATGGCCAGCATATTTTCCAGTGCTTTCCTTGCATTCAACTCATCTTCAATTATTACTGCCTTAATTTTCATCTCTTTGAATTTAAATTAAAAAAACGGGATTTCATAAATAACTCTGGTTCCTTTTACATTGTTATCGGTATCGGAAACTTCTTCAATTGAGAATGATACCGGAATTTTTTTCTTTTTACTAAAAATTTGTAATCGCTGTTTTACAATTGACAAAGCCACCGATTCATTTTCCCGGCCCGACTGCTTTTTTAAACGCCTGCTTGCGGTTAGCCCTATTCCGTTATCCTCAATTTCGCACCTGATTGTTTTTGTGTTGACTGTATATTTAATGGTTATTAACCCTTTACTGCTTAAATTCTTAACTCCGTGTTCAATGGCATTTTCCAACAACGGCTGAGCCAACATTGGCGGAATTTGATAGTCATTCAAGGCAATAGCGTCATCTGCTAAAATCGTGTAATCAAATTTGTTGCTAAAACGCAATTTTTGCAGCTTCAAATAAAGCTCTATGGTTTCCAGTTCATCGGTAAAGCTAATAAGATTATACCTGCTGTTATTCAATATTTTACGAACAAGATGCGCGAAATCTGACAGGTACTCACCGGCAATGTTGGTTTGGTTTGAATAGATATAATTTTGAATGGCAGAGAGGGAATTAAAAATAAAGTGCGGATTCATTTGAACCCTTAACAGTTTTTGGTTAAGCTCCATGTTGAATACCGACAGGCGAAGGTTTTTGGTGCGGCTCCACCAAAAATACCATAATAACAATATAACAGACAGAAAAGCCAAAAAGACAAACCAGCCCTTTTGCCAAAACGGAGGAGTAATAATTACACTGCAATCGGCCAGATTATTATACTTATTACCCTGATCATCTTCTGCCTTAACCAGAAAGTCGTATCTGCCGGGCGGAACATTGGTAAACCGGGCTTCCAAATCGGATGCACCGGTTTCAACCCAGTCCTTATTAAAGCCGTTGAGTTTATAATAGTATCTGAAAGGACTGCTTTTTCCCCAAATATTGGTTCCGATATGAATTCTGAAAAAGTTTTCCTTGTAAGTTAGTGTTACTTCATCAAGGTTTGAAAAAGACGGGACTTTTAACTTGTCGAAAACATACATCGACGACAAAAACACAGCAGGCGCAGGGTTTCCCAATTTAACTTTTGACGGATCAACCAAAACCAACCCGTTTTTTCCGCCAAATAACAGCCTGCCGTCGTTTAGCTTAACGGCGGCGGCATTATCTTCTTCATACTGTAATTTTATGGCAGTAGAGTAATCGATAATACTATTTTCTTTGCGAAAATATTTTAATGTTCCCAAATTTGTCATCAGCCATACCGTAGAAGAATCTTCAGGCAAGACGCCATAAACCTGAATGTCTTTATACTTCTTATTCAAGTTAATCTTGCTAACGGCTTTGTTGTCCGCGTTTCCAAAGTACAGTCCGGATGTGGCTATCCAAATAGTTCCCGAAGGGTCAATTTTAATATCATATATTTTCATCGGAACAGCTTCATCTTTTTGATCTGTCTGATTGGAGAACCATATAGACGTATCTTTATCAGGCATATACAGATGCAATCCGGCAGAGGTAGTACCCATCCACAAGTTGTTGTTTTTATCCACTTCAAGAGAGGTAATTAATCGCGACATAAAACTTTCATTGAATTTATTTTGATAATTCTTGCCAAATGCTCCTCTCTTTTTATCAAAATCTAAAAGGCCATCGGCTCCCCAAAAGCCCAGATAAGTTCTGCCTGCCGAATCAAAAGCGATGTCGTTGTACCAATCTTTTTGACGATTCGCTTTCCAATAAGTAAAGATTGTAAAGCTTTTATTATCAGGATGTAAAACACCAAATCCAACACCCGCCCATAAACTTACATAAATCTCGTTTGCAGGGCTTATATTGATACTTCTGATACTATTTGCCGGCAATCCTTTCGTGTTTTCCTTATTGAAATGAGTTATTGTAAATGTTTCAGGATTAAGCCTGTCAATTCCTTTTCCGGTAGTCCCTATCCAAACCATCCCTACCTTATCTATTGCCAGCGATGAAACAGAAGAGGAAATGAGTGTTTCTTTTGAAGAAGGAATGTGAAAGAGATGTTTTACGCCCGGGGTTCCCATTTTAAAAACAGAAACACCATTGGCCGTAGCAATCCATATTTGATGGTAGTTATCTTCAAAAATGTCATAAATATAATTGCTTACCAGCGATGCCTCGTTTTCCTCTTCAGGAAAAAAGAGTGTAGCTTCTTCGGTTTCAGGATTAAAACGCATAAGGCCTTTGGCGATGGAAAACCATATTTGACCCGTATGATCTTCCAAAATGGCCCATGATGATGACTTGTAAAACAGGTCGAAAGTTTTCGCCTCTCTGTCGTAAAGATATATTCCATCGGTTGAGCCGACCCAAAAATTATCATGCTTGTCGATATAATAGTACGACACATCGTTTTTGAACTTAACTCCCGAAACACGGGTATATTCTGACACGGGAAAAGTATATAACTTGTTGTTTTTTAAATCTAAACGGACAGGCCCAATATTTCTTCCACCAATCCAGATTTTATTTTGGTCGCGCATCAGCGTATGATAAAGGTAGTAAGGTTGAAAGCTTTGGTGATGCTTGTATGTTGCCATGATATTTAAGCTTTGAGCATCCATTTTATAAACCCGGCCATGCTCCGTATCAAACCAAATCAGGCTGTCGCCGTCAATTAAAACTTCACGTACCAAAAAAACATCAGATGGCGCATCCAAAGAGTCGTTTACAAATACGCGTGTAAAATCATCAGTGTCATATTTATAATAGCACAAACCTTTGCCGGTGGCTATCCACAGCCGGCCGCGTGTATCCTGCTTTATGTCATACACCTCTGTTGCTGGTAATGAGCGTGGCGACCAATCATTAATGTAATGCCTTACGATGGTTCCGTCAAATCGGTACAAGCCATTTAATCCGCCCAGCCAGATGTATCCGTACTTGCCCTGAATAATCGTACTTATTTTACCGCTTTCTTTACCAAGACGGGGTGTAAAGTTTTCGAATCGGGCATAAATATCCCGATTGGTTTTTTTTATTTGAGGTACCTCTCCGGCACTAACAACAATAAAATTTAAAAGCAAAAACAAAAAAGTTAATGACTTAAGCAGATGAATCGATATTGAGTTTTTGAGGTTATTCAAACCTTATTGAAATTAAAGATAAAATAAGAACTATCCACAATGAACAAATATAATAATAATCACTGAATCAGGTTACAATATTTTATCGGCTAAGTACCCGAAGCATTTTAATAAACACGAAAACCGGTTAAACACAGAGCCGTACTTTAGCTTACAAACTTACATCAGTCGGAAAAAGCCTCGATTAAAGCATCGGTTTTTTGCATGATGCGGCTAAGCAATTTATTTGCCTGTGGTGCTTTTTGAGATTTTAAAAGCTTGATTTTCCTGAAATTAATCACCGTTTTTTTATACAGATTTTTCCATTTCCAGGCTACTACCGCCGACAGTGGCAACGAAATAAAATAACCGGCGGCTATCCATCCTGAAAACAACATCCAAACAGCGGCAACTTGCAAGAGATAAAATATTGGGAAAGATAACAAGGTAAGTACAAATAAGAAAGAGGTGTGAAAAATTTCATCCTTCACTTTTCGTGCCCGGCTAAGCGGCAGTTGAAAAGCGAGAAGATGGTTTATCCAGCCATAAAGAAAAAGAGGAAATGTCAGAACCAAAATTAACGCTGACAGAATATTTAATAATGCCGAAGATTTGTGTGTAAAATCCTTAAAACCAAACTTCTCATCCTGCAACAAAGACATAAGTTGCTGAAAATCGTTGTTAAGCGAATCAACATTTTCAGGTGAAGAAGCAATGGCTTTATCAAATATCTCCACAAATTGCCTGTCGGCAAAAAAACCATCGGCTTCGCTATTGGGATTCCTTCCGGTTTTTAAGCACATCTTTTTTCTGAAAACTACCCTAAGCTCATTTATTAAATCGTAATACTCAACACTTTCAATATTAATAATAAGCTCTTTCATCTTTTTAGCAAGATGATTTTTTATAAGGTTCAGCCCTTTGGCGGGGTTTTCCTGATAGGCATCAAGAAATTGTGCCACCGGTATAGGCTTGCCAAATACTATAATTTTACGACTGCGACAATGAGTATAATCATCGTAGTCGATACCCACGGGAACAATACCGATTCCCTCTTTTATTTTTCCCGTTTCTTCGGTTTGAAAAGCAATGCGGGCAAATCCTTTTTTAAGGGGACGTAAACGGCGTATTCCGGCATGGTTACCTTCGGGAAGGATAACCAACCCGTTGTATGCATTGAGCACATCAACGGTTTTATCAAAAACAGCCTGATTCTTTTTTAGGGTATCAATTCCATCACGAATTCTATAAACAGGTAAAATCTTTAAAAAGTAAAGAATGGGCGCAAACTTTTTAAAAATATCGGATCGGGCCATAAAAACCAACTGCTTTTTAACCGAGAAGAGCATGGCCAACGCATCCATTAACGCATTTTGATGGTTGGGGGTAAAAATCAACGACTTCTTTTCGGGCACATTGTCGTAATTAATTACCACAACCTTTCGGTAAAACACAACCCTATACCAAAACCTCACATAATAAAAGAGGACTCTATACCAAAACGATTTTTTTTCAATATTCTGAAATCCCATAACTTAAGCTCTCTTTTTTTTACGCGAGACAATCCCGTACGTAAAGTTGGTCCAGATACCGGCAATAAACAGGCCGGCAATAATATGCCAGATTCCCCACCAGGCAGCAATTATGGCCATTCCTCCCAATTCCATTTCGGGAGGAAAAATTTTAGGATTAAAAATCAACACCAGCGCAAGACCCGAATTTTGAATGCCGGTTTCAATGGAAATTGTTTTACGGTCAACCATAGGGCGCTTTAAAATAGCAGGTAAAAAATAACCCGATGCAAACGCCAATGCATTGTGGCCTAACACAATAAGAAATATATATTTTATTACCAGCATAAAATAATCAAAGTTCTTGGCCAGTGCCATAACAACAATGGCTGTAAAAATAAGAATGGACAGGGACTTAATGGGCTTCACTATTTTAGCAGTAAACTTTGGAAACTTTGTATTGGTAAAAATGCCCAAAATGATGGGAATTCCCAAAATAATAAATACTGTCTGAAACATTTGGAGGGCATCAATATGAATGGGGCGAACCAACGCTGCTCCGTTGTGTGCATTGAAAAAACTGATGGCAAGTTTTCCCCAAATTGCAAAATTTAACGGCGTAAATACAACGGCACCCATGGTGGCAATGGCGGTAAGGCTGACCGACAGCGCAACATTTCCCTTTGACAGGGATGAAATAAAATTGGAGATATTTCCACCCGGACAGGCAGCAACCAGAATCATCCCAAGTGCAATGGTGGGTGTTATAAACTTACTCAGAGAAATAACCAGCAAAAAAGTTACAAACGGAAGCAACAAAAACTGAGAAGCAAATCCCACTATGGCCGATCTGGGGTTATACAGCAACTTTTTAAAGTGCTCAACTTTAATTTCAAGAGCCACGC
The DNA here is from genome assembly GCA_015493215.1 of Bacteroidales bacterium. Classification (GTDB taxonomy): domain Bacteria; phylum Bacteroidota; class Bacteroidia; order Bacteroidales; family F082; genus B16-G9. The sequence continues at coordinate 12,196 of WGDP01000096.1, forward strand.
CAAACATAACAAATGCAAGCGTAAGGTTTAGGGCAAACAAACTCGCGGGGCTAAAATTTAACCTGATGGAGTCGAAAGCCTGAAGTTGTTCTAACATAATTTAGGTTTTCCTTTGTTGCATAAATACAACAATTATTTTGTTTATTGAAACATTTTTGGAAAGAATTTTTAAAACTGGGCTGATGGAATAAACAGTCCTATGGCTTTCAAAACAAAACTAACCTGTTGTTAGAGAGAGAGTAAAAATTCACGAAAATGCCAAATTTGGCATTAAAAAACCTTTTTAAACCATACTCATTAATTATTCTCTTTTTTTTAACGACCTTTGTACTTCAATTGATTTAAAAAAAAGAATGGCTACACAACCACTGGCGGAAGAGTTAAGGCCTACTACTTTAGACGAGTACATTGGCCAGGAACATTTAATAAATAAAGAGGCCGTTTTAAGGCGCAGTATCGAGTCGGGCAGAATTCCTTCCATGATTTTGTGGGGGCCTCCCGGAGTGGGAAAAACCACCCTGGCCAACATTATAGCCAACAGTCTGGATTATCAGTTTTACACTTTAAGTGCCGTTAGCTCGGGAGTAAAAGATGTAAGAAAGGTTATCGACTCGGCTTACTCGCTCAATGGCAACGCCATTCTGTTTATTGATGAAATTCATCGTTTTAGCAAATCGCAACAGGATTCGCTGCTTGCCGCTGTGGAAAAGGGAGTTGTTACGCTTATCGGTGCCACCACCGAAAACCCGAGCTTCGAGGTTATTTCACCCCTTTTATCGCGATGTCAGGTTTATGTTTTAAAACCTTTGTCGGAATCGAACCTCCTGTTAATGCTTAAAAAAGCATCTGCTTTGCTTGAAAAACGTTACAAGGTTAAAATTATCCTTACCGAAACCGAAGCACTTTTCAGAATATCGGGTGGCGACGGGCGGAAACTCTACAATGCCATCGAGCTTTTTGTAAGCCAGCAGGTTGCTGCCGGAAAACAAGAAATTGAAGTTACTAACGAAACCGTACTGAATGTAATTCAGGAAAACCTAGTAATGTACGACAAGCAGGGCGAAATGCACTACGACATTGTTTCGGCGTTTATAAAATCGTTACGCGGCAGCGACCCCAATGCAGCCGTATATTGGCTTGCCAGAATGGTTGAAGCCGGCGAAGACCCCAAATTTATTGCCCGCAGAATGCTCATCCTTGCCTCGGAAGACATTGGCAATGCCAATCCCAATGCACTGTTGCTTGCCAACAACTGTTTTGATGCCGTAAGCAAAATCGGGTGGCCCGAAAGCAGGATAATATTATCGCAAACAGCCATCTATCTCGCCACATCGCCCAAAAGCAATGCCGCCTACATGGCCATTAAAGAGGCTCAGAAACTGGTTAAAAAAACCGGAAACCTACCTGTTCCTTTGCACCTCAGAAACGCACCCACCAAGTTGATGGAACAGCAAGGCTACGGAAAAAACTACAAATATGCCCATGGGTATGAGGGCAATTTTGTGGATATTGAGTTTATGCCAAAAGCGATATCAGGAAGTCAACTGTTTGTTCCCGGCAACAATCCCCGCGAAAATGAGATGCGCAGTAAACTGAAAGTGATGTGGAAGAAATACGGGTATTAACCTACCGTTTATGCAGCCCACACTCACGCGTATCGGGATTTTCCCACCACCAGCGGCCTGCACGAGGGTCTTCGCCGGGTAGTATTGCACGCGTACATGGCTGACAACCAATACTCACAAACCCTTTTTTATGCAACGGATTATAGGGTATGTTGTGCTCCTTAACATATTTCCACACCTCCTCTTCCGTCCAGTTGATAAGCGGGTTTAACTTGAGCAGATTGTTGTTTTCATCCCACTCAACCATCTGCATATCGACCCGCGTAACCGATTGTTCGCGCCTTAAACCGGTAATCCACACCTCCAGCCCTTTCATGGCTCGTGCCAACGGTTTTAACTTACGCAGGTTGCAACAAAGCTTTCGGTTTTCGATGCTGCTGTAAAAAAGATTCATCCCCTTATCATGCACCATTTTTTCAATGTCGGCTGCTTCAGGAAAAAAAACTTCTATCTCCTTGTTATATTTTTTGGCCGTACGGTCAATCAAATCGTAAGTTTCCGGAAAAAGCCTGCCGGTATCCAGGGTAAATATTCTGGTTTCAGCATCAATGTTTACAACCATCTCGGTTAATAGCTGATCCTCAACACTTAGGCTTGACGAAAGAGCAATCTTTCCTTTATATTCTTTTAAAAACCAGGTTAACATGGTTTCTGCTGACCCTGTTCCGAATTCAGCATTCCAACCATCAATTGTTGTTTTATCAATCATATTAAAATTAATTTGCAGCAAAAGTAGCCAAAAAGAGGCCAAGTTTAAAAAGGGGTAAAACTATCGGCTTTTGTTGGTAAACTTACGCGGAAGCTTCACATCTTTCATCTCGTCGGAATAGGCTTTGTTGTAAAAATAAACCAGCCCCATAACAAAAAGGGTGGCCACCAAACCAAGCAGGGCATTAAAAGGGGCATTGGCATTGAGCGCCAACCGGATAATTACAGTTCCCAGTGCAAAACCGGAGTTTCGGAAGAGCACCAGATAAGAATCGGAATAGCGCAACGAAATAAATACAACCAACACATCCGAAAAGATAAGAATGGTATAAAACGAATGGAAAAAGTCGAAAACATGAATACCCATAAAAAAGTAAACAATATCCAAAACAATCATTGTTAAAAAGATGATGAGCAACAGCAGCGCCAACATTTTTTTTATGGCCACAAAACTTTGTAACCCGTCCTCGGTACGACAAATGGACAGGCTTTTCTCGAAACGCTTAATTACCAACACTCCAAAAAATATCAACAGCGCTCCAAAGGCATCGGCAAACATAAAAAGCACATCCTCCTTAATGGCATTCATGGTTATTACCTCCGGGAAATCGCCCACAACCTTAAAAGCACTTCGTAACAAAATAAGCGATAAAATCTCCAGCTGAATGTGCATGGATTGCGACACCGATTTCTCAAGCGACAGCACCAGTTCAACCACCTCAAAAAATAACAACAGGGTAAAAGCAAGCTCAATGGATTTAAAATGATTTACCGGTACAAAGCTAAACCCGCTTCCCAGTAAACCCATCCGTTGCAACTCAATCATCAACATCGAAAGGAGATAAAAAACAACCAGCAAAGTACCCAGTAGCTTCATAAAGGAGCGGCTTTGCCACCGGTTTTGAATTGCATCGAAAACCTTTACAACACCTCTTATCGTGGGATGATTATACATAGTAATATATTCAAGACGATAAAAATACAATATTTCTGCATATATATCAATGGTGCAATCCTTTAATCCAAAAAAGAATAAAACCTACCTTTGCAAAAATTTTTATTGATGCATACCATTGAAAGA
>WGDP01000097.1 GCA_015493215.1 Bacteroidales bacterium
CCGGCACTCAGGGTTACAAAAAAGATGTACGACACGCTAAACATGAAACTTATCTACATGAACTCAAAGCAGCATGATGTAAGTGCCGCTTACGTTTCGCACATGTCGCATATTTCATCGTTTGTACTTTCGTTGGCTGTACTCGAAAAGGAACACAATGAAAAGCGGATATTAAACCTTGCCAGCGGAGGGTTTGCTTCAACGGTGCGCCTTGCAAAAAGTTCGGCAGAGATGTGGGTTCCTGTTTTTGAGCAAAATTCAACCTACATCTTAGAAGTTATTGAAACCTACATGGATAAGTTGCAGGCTTTTAAGACGGCCATTCAAAATAATGACGATAAAAAGCTAACTGAGCTGATTACCCAGGCCAATCACATTCAAAAAATATTGTAAACCATGATAACGATGGATATAAAAAAATTAAACGACTGGGGGCTGAAACGGGATGTAAAAAGGCCCATGTTGATTGCCGGCCCTTGTAGCGCCGAATCGGAGGAACAGGTTTTGCAAACGGCACACGAGCTGGCCAAAAACAACAAAGTGGATGTTTACAGAGCCGGAATATGGAAACCGAGAACCCGTCCCAATGCCTTTGAAGGAGTGGGTTCGCGTGGATTGGCATGGCTCAGAAGGGTAAAACAGGAAACCCGGCTTCCGGTGTGCACCGAAGTGGCCAACACCACCCATGTTTACGAAGCGCTGAAATTTGGCATTGATATTTTGTGGATAGGTGCCCGCACATCGGCCAACCCTTTTGCCATGCAGGAAATTGCCGACGCTTTAAAAGGTATTGACATTCCTGTTTTTGTAAAAAATCCTATCACCCCGGACCTTGATTTATGGATTGGCGCCATCGAACGCATATACAATGCCGGCATCACCCGTGTAGGGGCTATTCATCGCGGCTTTTCAAACTACGAAAAAACCATGTATCGCAACCTGCCTCAATGGCAAATCCCCATTGAATTGAAATCAAGAATCCCTGAAATCCCCATTCTAAACGACCCCAGTCATATCGGTGGAAAATCGGAGTTGATTTTTGACCTTTCGCAACAGGCCATGGACCTTAATTTTGAAGGGCTGATGATTGAAACACATCTCAATCCGAAGTCAGCATTGAGCGATGCCCGGCAACAGATTACGCCACAGCAACTAAGTGAGGTGATTGGCAAACTGGTTATCAGAAAACCAATGACTGACGACCAAAAAGTACTAAACGAACTGGAGGAACTCCGAAGCAAAATCAACATTCTTGATGAGCAGTTGCTGGTAACCCTTGAACAACGGATGAAAATTGCTGAAAAAATTGGTGTTTACAAAAAGAAAAACAACCTCACAATCCTGCAAAACAAAAGATGGGAAGACATCATTTACAGTATGATTAAAAAGGGAAAGGAGAAAGGGATCAGCAGGCTTGCCATCAACAGGATTTTTAAGGCTATCCATCAGGAATCCATTAATCATCAAACAGAGGTGATGAAAAAACAGGGTGTTAAATAGCCATGACAAAAACCAGCTTACATAAAATGGTGGCACCGGCTTCAAAAAGTTATTTTCAGCGGGCTATTGCCATTGCAGCCCTCGCCAACGGAACCTCGGTGTTGAAAAATATTTCGTGGTGTAACGACAGCAAAGCAGCTGCCCATATTGCCAGAGGGCTTGGTGCTGTGTTGGTTGAAGAAGATAGTAACCTGCACATTGAGTCAAAAGGTCTAACAATTACATCAAACCGGTTTTGCGCTGGCGAAGCGGGGTTAAGCATCCGTATGTTCAGCCCGGTGCTGGCGCTTGCCAAACGGAAAATTATTTTTACCGGAGAAGGTTCGTTGTTAAAACGTCCGGCGGGTTTTATTGCCGATGCACTCAACCAACTGGGGGCAAAAGTAACCACCACCAACGGGTTTTTACCCTTAACTATTGAAGGGGGATTAAAGCCGGGAAGAATACATATTGACGGAGCCATAAGCTCGCAGTTGCTTACCGGCCTGCTTATGGCGCTGCCCCTTTTAAAAGATGATTCGACCATTTTGGTTGATAACTTAAAGTCGAAACCCTATATTGACATGACGCTTTCAATTATGAAACATTTTGGGGTAGAAGTTGTTAATGAGCAATATCAGGTTTTTCATATTCAGGGAAATCAGCAATATGCAGCTTCAAATTATAACATTGAAGGCGACTGGAGTGCAGCATCGTTTTTATTGATAATTGGTGCTGTAAAGGGCAGTATTGAAGTTCTTAATTTAAAAAAAGATTCAAAGCAGGCAGATTATAAAATTATTGCTGCTCTAAAAAAAGCCGGTGCCGAAGTTGAAGAAACCGGTAATTCCGTTGTTGTAAAACGAAAAAGATTAAATGCCTTTGAGTTTGATGCTACTCACGCTCCCGACCTCTTCCCTCCCCTAGCCTGCCTTGCTTCGCAATGTGCAGGCACGTCGGTCATCAAAGGCGTATCGCGATTGGTTCATAAGGAGAGCAATCGGGCTGAAACCATCAAGCAGGAATTTACCAGGATGGGTATCAACATCCGGCTAAAGGACGACCGGATGCACATTACCGGTTCAAAACCAATGCCTTGCACCATTGATTCACACAACGACCATCGTATTGCCATGGCCGGCGGTGTAATGAATCTGTTTTGTGAAAGAGGTACTATTGAGGTAGCAAATCCTCAGGCAATCAATAAATCGTATCCTGAGTTTTTTGAGGTGATTAGAGACTTGTAAGGTAATGAGTTTTTACGAGCACAACCTTTTCGGTCGAGGAAGGCCACATGCGGTGGCGACCGGAAAGGTTGATGAGCGCTTGTTGTTTGTTTAGTCAAATCCACGGCATCGTTACCCGGTGAACACCGAAGGCTTGATTAGAAAGCAATGCCGGATTTATTTTTCCCCGCGCAACCTTTCATGTCTCCACCCACCGGCAGCGTTCGACATGAAAGGTTTGGCCGCCAAAGCAACTTCAATGTAAGTTAAAGTTTCAACATATCTTTCATGGTAAAAACACCTGTTTTGCCCTGGATAAACTCAGCGGCCATCACTGCTCCCAGTGCAAAACCGGAGCGGTTTTTAGCAGTATGTTTTAATGTAATTTCGTCGGCAGCCGATTGCCATAAAATTTCATGGGTGCCTGTCACCTCCCCTTCGCGTATTGAATAAACCGGCAGCTTTCCGGCTGCGTGGTTGTTCAAAATCCAGTCTGTAAGGTTATCCGTTTCGTCAATAATATCGTTGGCCGCCTGAATGGCGGTACCGCTGGGGGCATCCAGCTTATGAATATGATGTGTTTCGGTGATGGAAACATCGTATCCTCCAACGGAATTCATCAGCGCAGCAAGTTTGCGGTTAACAGAAAAAAAGAGGTTTACCCCAATGCTAAAATTGGGAGCATAAAAAAATGAAGCCTGTTTTTCCGATACCATTTGTATCACCTCATCCATTTGTTTGTACCAGCCTGTGGTGCCTGTTACCAAAGGAATGCCCATGTTAAAGCAGGCTGCAAACACATCAAGTGCTGCCGCCGGCATGCTAAAATCAACTACCACATCGGCTTTGGTACCTGTTTCGGAAAACTGTTCCCAATCGTTTTCATTGTCTAATTTGGCGACAATAGTGTGGTTTCGCGACAACGCTATCCGCTCCACCTCCTTCCCCATTTTTCCGTATCCCGAAAGGACAATCCTTAACTTATTCATGGTGTTTATATTTATTCAACTGCATGTTTGTAACAATAATTTTGAATATATCGTCTTACTTATAATACTGACAGCTAAAAGTTTACGGTAATCTTAATACCATTGACAGGCATGTTTTTTAAAGGTATTTTGGCAGGCATTCCGTAAACCGGAGTCAAAGCCGGTTCAACCTTAAGTGATAAATCTTCGCTTACGTTCCAGTAATAAAGATGCGCATCCACCACAGCATCTACCATTTGTAAAATATACCAGGCAGCTCCAACAATAAACGATAATTCGGTATTACGTCGATAGTAATCGCGTATGGTTTTTAAATCATCGGTACTATATTTATCAGCCAACGGGTTCTGACAATCGTTGCCGAGTGTGGCACTACAGATATAAGCGTCGTGGTATTTTAAGTACTCATTACGGTTGGTAACGGCAAAATAGCCGATTACACCAAATCCGGCATAAACAATGGGCAGTTTCCAATACTTTTTATTATAGATTTGACCAGCGCCCGGAATAATGGCCCACAGCGTTGCCTTTTTGGGAGAGTGCTCAAGATAGAGCGTGTCGGAACTGTTTTTTTGAGCCATTGCATTAACAGGCAACACCACCCCGCACAGCAAAAGTAAGGAAGCTAAAACAACCGGTATCAATCGTTTACCGTGGTTAAACATAGATGGCTATTTTTTTAGCAGCGAGAGGATGCGCTCAAGCTCATCATCGCTTTTGAAATTGATAACGAAGTTTCCTTTGCCCTTATTGTTTCGTTTAAAATTAACTTTGGTTCCGTAAACCTTACTCAGTTCATCGGGAATATGACGATATCTTTCAGGGATTTTGTTTGAACCCGAACTTTTCTCATTAACCGGCGGACTGACAATTTCGCGTACCAATGCCTCCACCTGACGAACACTTAAGCCCTTTTGAATAATCATTTTAAGGATTCTGTTTTGCTGTGCTTCGTCCTCCAACGATAACATGGCCCTGGCATGTCCCATCGAAATGTGTCCGTCGCGAAGGGAAACCTGAACCGTAGGCGGTAGTTTTAGCAACCTGATAAAATTGGTAATGGTAGAGCGGTTTTTTCCTACTTTTTCCGAAAGCTGCTCGTGGGTAAGATTCAGCTCATCCATCAGCCGTTGATAGCTGATGGCCACTTCAATGGCATTTAAATCCTGACGGTGAATGTTTTCGATAAGTGCCATTTCGAGCATCTGCTCATCGTTGGCCACGCGAATAAAAGCAGGAATTTTTTTTAACCCGGCCATTTTAGAAGCCCGGAATCTGCGTTCGCCGGCAATCAACTGGTACTTGTCATAACCCAGTTTACGAATGGTAACGGGCTGTATAACTCCTTGTGCTTTAATAGACTCGGAAAGTTCGCGCAGCATCATCTCATCAAAATCGGTACGGGGTTGAAAGGGGTTGGCTTCAATTTTGGCAATTTCAATTTCGGCAATGGCTCCTGCCACAAAGTTGCCTGAAATATCACCGGCAGTAATATCTGTTTCAGGACTTTTCAAAATGGCATCAAGTCCTCTTCCTAACGCTTGGGTATTCCTTTTTTTACTCATTGGGCTTTATCTCTTTTTCACTATTTTTTAATACCGTTAGATTATTTTTCTGCAAAATCTCGCGTGCGAGGTTCAGATAATTAATGGCTCCGGTACTATCGGCATCGTGCATAATAATAGAAGTGCCAAAACTGGGAGCCTCTCCCAATTTGGTATTTCTGTTTATAATTGTATCGAACACCATCTGCTGAAAATGCGTTTTCACCTCTTGAACTACCTGACGGGAGAGTCTTAACCGGGTGTCAAACATGGTAAGCAGGATACCTTCGATATCCAAATCGGAGTTAAGCTGCGACTGTACAATTTTTATGGTGTTTAGCAGTTTGCCCAATCCCTCAAGAGCAAAATACTCGCATTGCACCGGAATAATCACCGAATCGGCAGCAGTAAGCGCATTTACAGTAAGCAGACCCAAAGAAGGTGAACAGTCAATTAAAACAAAATCATAATCGTTTTTAACAGTGTCAATGGCTTTACGCATCATTGATTCGCGGCCGGGCATATTAATAATTTCAATCTCGGCACCCACAAGATCAATATGGGCAGGGATTAAATCGAGGTTGGGGGTTGCGGTTTGTAAAATAACACTGTCGGCATCCACCCCGTCAACAATTACTTCGTAGATGCTTGATTTGATATTTTTAGGATCAAATCCGATACCGGAAGTGGCGTTTGCCTGGGGGTCGGCATCCACAAGAAGGGTTTTATATTCTAACACTGCGAGGCTTGCAGCGAGGTTAATGGCGGTGGTTGTTTTACCAACACCTCCCTTTTGATTGGTTATTGCGATGGTCTTACCCATTGTTGTTCAATTATATAACGATTTGTAATGTGATTAACACAAAAGTACAAATTTTACTTTTTACAAAAATAGTTGATTTGGGAAGTTATCAACAATGAAAAGTCTGACAATGCATCGTGATTGATGCTTAAAGATAGTGGTAGCCTTAACAGGCTCCGAAACAAAAGATAGTATCAGATTAAAAATTGTAATGCAGGCGCTATCTATTCGCCCTGAGAATCAGCCTCGTTGCCCAAATCCTCAAAACTAACATCAGCAGGTGTTTTGATGGTTGAATCATCAGTTTTTTCGCTTTGTTCTTCAACAGGCTTTTCACCGGTTTCAATAAAGTGGATGGCAGTTACCAAGCCGTTTTTAAACTTCTCAAAATCTTCGTTATACAAAAAGATTTTGTGTTTTTCATAAAAAAACTTCCCATCCTCCTGATTAAACCGCTTTTTACTTTCGGTAATAGTCAGATACTGCTGACCATTACGGGTTTCTTTCACATCAAAAAAATAAGTTCGTTTTCCGGCTCTTACCGCTTGCGAAAAGATGTCTTCTCTTCTACCGTATTTTTCGTGTTCTTCCATGCTTTTGAGGTTATGTCTCATTCCGTTTACATCAAACAAAAATAAAAATTTAATGGAATGACCAAGTTTATTGCAATATTTTTTTTGCCACGATTATTAACAATGGAATTGTTTATAGTTCAGGGTGTTTTTTTTATTGATAAAATACTCATTAAAAATGATAGAAAACCATAATTCGTATAACTCATATGCTATTAGCCAGAGAAAGTTTATTTTATCATCGGATTACACAAATTTCACGAATTTTAATTCGCCTTTGGCGAGTTAAAATTCGTGTTGTTGCGATAAAATAATTGAACTGTGAAAAATAACTTTAATATTAACTACGAGGATACCTTCGCACTTTTAGTGTTCGATTCAATGGCAAAATAGAGTGATGCAATGGTTGTGTTTAACCTTTCAAAGGTACTTAATAAATAAAACAAAAAGAACCGGGAATAATTCCCGCTTCAAATTCACCTGATAAATTACCTGAAGGATCATAAAAATATACGGTACCATTTCGCACATAATCAAGGGCATCGGAAACATAAACCGACTCTATATCAGGTCGTACGCCCAATGAATAAAAATTATGAGTGCCTTGCGGGATGAACGGGTGGGATGGTATTTGGTGCGAATTGACATCCATTTTGAAGACCCCTTTATTTAAAAACCAAAGACGGGTGCCGGCACCGTTTATGTTAAGGGTAAAGGGATTCATGTTTTTTTGGCCAAACTCCAGCTTCTCAACAATCGTATCATTTGCCGGATCAATTCGGTACAAAGCCGGAGTTTCTACATTGTTGTACCCGCCACTGCACAATACCCACAACTTGTTATCGGCATCAACCACCATGCTGTTTGGCTCACGGGTAACCGCAATGGAATCCACCACCTTTTCGGCACCAACATCTAACACCATAATCATATTATTATCAGGAGTTTGGTTAAGCTTTGACCAGTTGTTAACAAAAACCCTTTCACCAATACGCACCAATGACTCAGAAGTCCGGCCATGCAGATTTATGGTGTTCACAACCTTGTAGGTATTTAAGTCAACAACCGAAATAAATTTACTAAATAAATCGGATACCCAGGCTTTGTTATTATCAATAATAAGTATTTCGCGCGGCGAAGAAAGCCCGCTTATTTTACCAAGAAAAGCACCTGTATTTATGTCGATTACATAAACTACACCTGAATTGTTTACCACAATATAGCCTTTGTTATCATGCACAGTCATGTAGTTGGCCACATCGCCGAGAGGCACCTTGTTTACGGCATAAAAAGCATCGTTGAAGATAGAATCGGAACCGGGATGGTACCAGGTAAGGGAAGCGTTTCCGGTGGTAAAATTTCCTTCGTTTACCACAAAAACACCCGGCTTTTGAAATGTGGGAGGATTAGGTTGTACAGGCTTTTTGGTACAGGACGCAAACATTGCAACTACAATCCAGAATAGTAAGAATATTTTTTTCATTTGTTCATTTTTTATGAGGTAGAATCAATCTTAATACGTTACGATAAGGCTGAACCGGCACTACCTCAAATCAACTTTAACAACCATCTCGGCATTTCTTCCGGGCATAGCACGCCATATAACTGCCTGATATTGTACATCAAATACATTGTTCAATTTAAACTGTACCGCAACATCAATATTTTTTAGCGACCACTTTTTACCAACCTGAATATCATTTAGCATGTACGCCGGGAGCAAATTGGAATAGGAATCGGCAGGGTTCATGGTCGTTGTTCTTGAGCCTGTTGCAAGCATATTCCAACCCATGCTCCAGTTTTTGTACTCAACATAAAAAAACAGATTACCGTGATGTACGGGTATATAAATCAACTGCCGGCCGTTATAATCTTTTTCAACTGACAGCCTACCCTCATCGGTTGTTCGTGTGTAGGCATAAAAACCCGATAGATTATAGTGCCAGCTGCCGTATTTTAGATGAACACCCAACGAAGACTCTACGCCCCGCGATATTACTTCGGCAATATTTTCAGGCATCCAATAGCGGTAATCGGTGGGTTTCCACTGAATCCAGTTGGATATGTCATTGTAAAATCCGGTAATTTCAACGGTTAACGAAAACTTGTCCGATAGTTTATCAAGGTAATTAATCCCCAATTCCGTTTCAAAGCCGTCTTCAGGACGTAAGTCGGGGTTACCGCCCGGATACCAGTATAAATCGTTTAGTGTTGGAAGATGATAATTTCGAGATACAGATGCGCACACAAACAAATCTTTACTGTTAAATAATTTCCAGCTAGTGTTTTAATGGGGAATTCCTTTTAACTTTTCTAAATAT